>NZ_CAXTGZ010000678.1:0-3148 GCF_964243625.1 uncultured Caballeronia sp. | reverse complement strand
GTTGCGCGAGTGGGTCGCCAAATTCATGGATTTCATCGACGCCAAGACAGCCTGCAAGGAACGCCTTGAGTTCCGGGCTGTGGTAGATCTGGCGGATGCCTGTTGACAAATCAATAAAATCGCCAGCTACAAACCCGTTTTCTCGCTTCAGGATATGACGGCGCGGATGCCCTTCCGGAAAACTCTCATCAGGTTCACCGCCATACACGGTAGCTTCAGCATGTGTGAAAAACGCACGCGGTGCCAGCATGGCCGCTTCTGACGCCATCGCACCCAGCGCTTCGGGCCGGATGAAATTCTTGAGCACCGCGCAGCCATTAGACCTTAACTGCGAGCGAACGTCATTGACGACAATTCGCAGCGATTCAGCGCCGGGGTTGTCGAGCGGATACTTATCCGTATTAATCCAATTAAGTGCATTTACGCTTCGCATAGAGACTCCAAGCACCGATGCCGCTTCAGCTCAACGAATTAGCCGTTGAACCAGCTGCGTGGACTCATGCTAGCAACGCACTCGTAAGAGAAAAATTGAAATAAACTGGTGGTGGTTGAAATTTTTTATTCGGACGATTGCGTTCCCTGTTCGACCAGCCACGATGCAAACGCCTTGACAGCGGGACTACGGACCGCACTGTCAGACAGACACACGGTATAGCCAAAACCCGTGGGCAGTAGCTGCTCCATAAGTCTACACAGCCGCTTTTCTGTTAGCAGACGCTCCGCAAATGGAGTCCGGCCCATGGCCACGCCCAGACCGCTCTCCGCGGCTTGAAGCGCGAGCGCGCGATTGTCGACGTTCAAAACTCTAAACGGTTTTATGTCCGCAGCGTTGACAGACTTGAACCAGTCTTCCCATTCGTTGGGACTTGTTTGGCATTGGATGACGGTGACATTGCCGAAGGTGGCGTTAGGGTCCAGCAAGCCCGCGTCCGCTGCGTACTGTGGCGAGCAGACCGGATAAATCTTTTCCTCAAACAATACCGTGTTGCTAGTCGGCACGGTTTTCAAATCCTCGTAGCGTATGGCTAATTCTACCAAGCCAGACCGGAACGTCAATGGCTCTATAGAAGTCAAAATGTTGACGTCTACCTCCGGATATTGCCGATAGAAGGTCGAAAGCCGGGGCATCAGCCATAGCACCGCAAGTGAAGGGAATGTGTTGATGGAAATGCTAGTCGTGTTGCGAATAGCCTCGGTTTTGGCGGTGGCCGACGCAATCAGATCAAGCGCTTCCGCCAAAGACTTCATGTACGTCTGTCCAACATTGGTCAGTTCCAAAGTATTGTGCGTACGATTGAAAAGCTGAATACCCAAGAACTGCTCAAGCGACTTCAACTGGTGACTAACCGCGGAAATGGACAGGTAAAGTTCCTCGCTGGCAAGCCTTAAATTGCAATGGCGCGCAGCGGCTTCGAAGGCACGGATGGCGGCAAAAGGCGGGAGTCGACGGGACATTGTGAACCTCTGTCAAACGGTGTTGAAATTGTAGGCCCAACTTTGAACTTGACAGATTAAAGTACATAGATTGTACCCGCCCGCCCTTGGACACAAAGGTTTATCCCACGCTCGATTGCAACGCCCTGTGGAATCGTTGTCTGGATTGACGTTGCGACGAAAATACGCTTGAATAAGCCCCGAAAATGTACCGGCACTCCCGCAATAGGACAGTTCGGCCGATGGATGCGATACGAACGCACGATCTTGCCGACCGCAGAGGCGATTCTTAGTGATTTTCGAATCGATTTGCGCATCATCGCCAGCCACTAGTCCACTGCGTCATTGACTTGGCACCCCGTCTATGTTCGAATTTAGGGCATGGGAAAAATGAATCTGACTGATACCGAACGTGCGCAACTACTTTCAGCGGCACGCAGCCGAACGGTGCGCGCGGCGGACGTGCGACGTGCAAAATTGATCTTGATGCTCGAGGACGGTGAATCGCGCGACGGGATTATGAGCGCACTGGGCTGCGACTCGCGTTTCATCGCACGTTGGTCGGGGCGCTTCCTCAACGAGCGACTGGCCGGCATGTACGCTCGCCATCCCGGGCGCGCTCCTGTGCAGCCGCCTGCCAAGTTGGAAGCGCGGGTACTTAACCGCACCCTCAAGCACAAACCAGCCGACGGTTCGACTCACTGGAGCAGCTACAAGCTCGCAGCAGAACTGGGCGACGTGTCGGTCTCGGCCGTGCAGCGCATCTGGCGCAAACACGGCATTAAGCCGCAGCGTTTGGAACGACACATGGTCTCCAACGACCCGGACTTCGAGACCAAGGCTGCCGACGTGATTGGGCTGTATTTGAACCCGCCGGCGCACGCGGCGGTGTTCTGCGTGGATGAGAAGACCGCGATCCAGGCACTTGAGCGTAATGACCGGATGCTGCCGCTGTCGCCGGGACGCGCCGAGAGCCATGGCTTCGAATACAAACGCAACGGGACACTCAGCCTGTTCGCGGCGTTCAATACGGCGACCGGCGAGGTGCTGGGCAAGACCGCGTCGCGCCACACCAGCGAGCAGTTTGTGGCCTTTCTGACTGACGTCGTCGCCAGCCCAAACGTCGGGAAATCCACGTGATCTGCGATAACGTAAGCAGCCACAAGACGCAGCGGGTGGTCGACTTTCTCACCGCGCATCGCAACGTACGCTTGCACTTCACGCCGACTTACTCGTCGTGGCTTAACCAGGTGGAAAACTGGTTCTCACGCATTCAGCGTGATGTGATCGCTCGCGGCGTCTTCACTTCGGTGAAGGATCTGGATCGCAAACTGATGCGTTATATCCGCGAGCACAATCAAAACCCGAAACCAATCAAATGGAAATATGACGATCCTTCCCGTCGAATTCGCCCGGTGCCAAGTCAATGACGCAGTGGACTAGCATCACTAGAGCACGCCCTTTGGTGCTGATCGGGTGCCGCACCTGATCGTGTCATGCCACAAAACAAAGGTTTTGGTTTCGCGGAACCACACGCGCCGACGTTTTTACTAAGCTCGCGAACGGCAGTGGTTCTGGATAGCGATCCGCATGCCAGCTCGCAAAGTGAACTCGGCCCGGGAATTCCAGTCGCGCGCCGCATCTATGGGAACTAAACACCTAATCAAGCCGCGTTTGGTGGAAGTTCAGCTCAATGCAAAACTCGAGACCACGG
>NZ_CAXTGZ010000677.1:0-3152 GCF_964243625.1 uncultured Caballeronia sp. | reverse complement strand
ATCGTGCGTTCGGCCGTGAAGTACGGCAAGCACCTCGTGTTTCCGTCGACCTCCGAGGTCTACGGCATGTGCACGGACGAGCAGTTCGATCCCGAGGAATCGCAACTCAGCTACGGCCCGATCAATAAGCCGCGCTGGATCTACGCGTGCTCGAAGCAGTTGATGGACCGCGTGATCTGGGGTTACGGCATGGAAGGCCTGAACTTCACGCTGTTCCGCCCGTTCAACTGGATCGGCCCGGGCCTCGATTCCATCTACACGCCGAAGGAAGGCAGCTCGCGAGTGGTCACGCAGTTCCTCGGCCATATCGTGCGGGGCGAAAACATCAGTCTCGTCGATGGCGGCGCGCAAAAACGTGCGTTCACGGATATCGACGACGGCATTGGCGCGCTGATGAAGATCATCGAAAACAAGAACGGCGTGGCGACGGGCAAGATCTACAACATCGGCAATCCGAGCAACAACTTCTCGGTGCGCGAACTCGCGAACAAGATGCTGAAGCTCGCGAACGAGATCAGCGAGTACGCCGAGAGCGCGAAGACCGTGCAACTGGTCGAGACGTCGTCGGATGCTTATTACGGCACGGGCTACCAGGACGTGCAGAACCGCGTGCCCAAGATCGACAACACGATCGAAGAACTGGACTGGAAACCGGTCGCGACCATGGACGACGCCCTGCGCAAGATCTTCGAAGCGTATCGCGGCGATGTGGCGACGGCCCGGCGCCTTGTCGAAGACCAGAATTAAGGGCGGCGCGTGGCTCGCATCGTTCTGAAAATCGACGTCGATACGTTGCGCGGCACGCGCGAAGGCGTGCCGAATCTCGCGCGCCTGCTCGACAAGTATCACGCCCGCGCGACCTTCCTGTTCAGTCTCGGACCCGATCACACCGGCTGGGCTTTACGCCGGGTGTTTCGTCCGGGGTTCCTGAAGAAGGTCTCGCGGACATCGGTCGTGGAGCACTACGGCGTGAAGACGCTCATGTATGGCGTGCTTCTGCCGGGGCCGGACATTGGCCGTCGTGCGGTCGCCGAAATGCGCGCAATTCACGAAGGCGGCTTCGAGTGCGGCATCCACACGTGGGACCACGTCTACTGGCAGGACAACGTCCGCGCGGGCAACCGTGAGTGGACCGCCGCGCAGATGCAGCGCAGCCACGCGCGTTTCATCGAAATTTTCGGCGCACCGCCCGTCACGCACGGCGCGGCAGGCTGGCAGATGAACGGCCACGCGTTTGAACAGATCGATGCCTGGGGCATGAAGTACGCGTCCGACGGACGGGGCCACACGCCCTACATTCCTGTGCTCGATGGCCGCGTCCTGAATCACGTCCAGATGCCGACCACGCTGCCCACGCTGGATGAGGTTCTGGGCGTCGATGGCGTCGACGTGAGCAACGTCGCCGCTCATCTGCTCGGGCTGACATCGAAGCAGGATCACGATCAAGTATTTACGCTGCACGCCGAACTCGAGGGACAAAAGCTTGCCCCGGTTTTCGAGCAGATGCTGGCTGGCTGGAGCGCCCAGGGCCACACGTTCTGCACGATGGGTGACTACCATTCGACGCTGGACCGCTCGACGCTGCCCACGTACCCTGTCGCGTGGGGCGAGATTCCGGGCCGCGCGGGTGAATTGATCCTGCAGCCGGACTGATGCCTCGCGCGGGCTCAGTGAGCTTGCTGGAACGAGATTCTTCCAATCTGCACCCCGTTTCAACGTGCCCGATCACCAGAAACTGGCGTCCGGGCACGCGTCATCGATAAAAAAGAGGAGAAACTCCGTGCCGATCGCAGTCGATCAACCAGTTCCCGATTTCACCGCCCCCGCCACCGGCGGCGACTTTTCGCTGTCCAGCCTGAAGGGCAGGAAAGTCGTGCTGTTTTTCTATCCGAAAGACAACACGCCGGGCTGCACCACCGAAAGCCTGCAATTCCGCGATCTCTACGACCAGTTCAAGGCAGCCGGCGCGGAGGTCATCGGTATCTCGCGCGACAGCGTGAAATCGCACGACAACTTCAAGGCGAAGCTGGAACTGCCGTACACACTGGTGTCCGACTCCGACGAAGCCATCTGCTCGCTCTTCGGCGTCATCAAGATGAAGAAAATGTATGGCAAGGAAGTCCGCGGAATCGAGCGTTCGACCTTCCTGCTGGACGCGAAAGGTGTGCTTCGCCGGGAGTTCCGTGGCGTAAAGGTTCCAGGTCACGTCGAGCAGATTGTGGAAGCTGTACAAGCGCTTTGAGGCACGTTATATTGATTCGCAATGAGCGCATGCCCCTCCTTCCATTTCTCTTTACGTAGCGCCCGGTGTATCGCGGTAACCCCCGCGACCGGCACGGGTCTCCGCTACACACGACGCTCCGGCTTCACATGTTGCCCGGGCGGAGTGAAGGACGAAAGGAGCAGGTACGCAGGTGCTCCAGAGCCGCTGGTCCCAACGTCCGGGACGGCGGCTTTTTTGTTTGCGGACGCTCCCTCCCGCGCTGCGCGCCGCGCCGTCCGCGCGTTTCAACTCCCGTTTGATCTTCAGGACGCAACTTCCAAGGAGCCGATCGAAATCTAGGCGAACCGGCGTTTTCGAAACCGAAGCGCGTCACCGGGCGCAAACTGCATCGAAGTCAGGCCTGATAACTCAGGCCAACCCAGCAGGATGCGACAGGCGACGCACGACATAAGATCCGATCCTTTCGAGGGAAACCATGCCTTTGCCTACCGCACCCGTCAAGCTCGGCAACCTCCTGCCGTCTGAAGAATACAAAGCCAAAGCCCGGCCTGCACGACCAGCCAGAAAGCAGGCGAGCGAGGGCGACCTGGCCACGACTGACATCGATACTGACTTCGCCGCGCCAGCTAGCGCTTCGCGCCCCACCGCCGCGAACACGTTGCGCGCGATCGCCAGTGAAACGCTCGCGAATGCCGCAAAAGGCTCGGCCGTCGAAGCATCCGACGCCGCACCCGCCGCGCGTACGCGCCGCACGAAACAAACGGCGGCGTTGCTGCAACCCGCTGCGACACCGGCCGAACAGGTCGAAACCGCGCAGCCGGCTGTCGCCCGCACGCCGGTCGAAGCGCGCACGCCGTCACGCTCCGAAGCGCCTGCCGCGCCCGTGGCTGCGGCGGCTCAACCGCGCGGTCAGCAGAAGCGTCGCCAG
>NZ_CAXTGZ010000676.1:0-3152 GCF_964243625.1 uncultured Caballeronia sp. | reverse complement strand
CTGGTCGACTTGCAAAATACCGTTGTGCGGGATGTATTCAGCCAGGAAGCGTCGTATCGGACGACACAAAACTGGCTCGAAGATGCGACCGGGAAAATCTCATTTTTTCCACCACCGCCCGAAGATTTGCGACGCCTCATGGACGGGTGGGAAGCGTTTGTCAGCGAACGAGGCCGATGCAATGACGTATTGGTGAAAGCGGCCTGCGCTGCATTTGGATTTGTATGTATCCATCCGTTCCTCGATGGCAACGGCCGGCTTCTTCGTTTTCTAATTCAGCATGTCCTGGCAAGGTCAGTTCCGCTTCCCGGAGGCGCCATCGTTCCGGTGTCTGCAGTCATTCCGAAGGACATCCCGGATTACCTCGCCGTGTTGACCGGTTTTCGCGTCCTGTGACTAATCTGTGGCGCTACACGCGCGGTGATGTCAGCCCAATGGTGATCGAATCGCCGCCGAGCCGGGCTTATCGGTTTTTCGATGCAACCCGGGAAGTCGCGTTTCTGCACAAAATGATTCGACTTGCCGTCCAAGAGGAGATACCACGCGAGCTCGCATGGCTGACCGGTTACGACGTCGCCTTTCGACAAATCGATACCGAGTTCGACCTGCCTCAAAAGGATATTTCCGCTTTGATACGGATGATTCAGTCCAACCAAGGGAACATCTCGGCGAACCGGCGCAAGCAGTTCAGCCATCTGCCAGCTACGGTGCTCGACCGGATCGAGGAGATTGTGCGAGATACATTTTTTCGCGCTATTGGTAGCAAGAACGAAAACTAGGCTGATCTTTTTTCAATAATCGCTTCGAAACTCGCGGAGAATATGGCTTTTACGAAAAAAACGAGTTTCTTGCGAGCGGGAGGCACCGTAATACCCTCTTTTGCAACTACGCGGCGCGATTTATTGGCGAGTTCGCCAAGGACACTCCTGCAGCGCTTCCACCGGCACAACCGTTGCTACCCTTCCCAGTTCACCCCGCCAACATTCAGACTTGAGGATCTTACGAATGGCGTACGAGCTCTATTACTGGGATGGCCTTCAGGGTCGCGGCGAATTCGTTCGGCTCGCACTCGAAGATGCGGGTGCGGACTACATCGATGTGGCGCGCGGCGCCAAGAAAGACGGCCAGGGCACGGGCGCGATGATGAAGATCATCGAAAGCGAGAGCGAACCACACATTCCCTTCGCGCCGCCCTTTCTCAAAGACGGCGAGCTGATCGTGCCGCAAGTCGCGAACATCCTGTTTTACCTTGGTCCCAAACTCGGCCTTTCGCCCAAGGACGAAAAGCTGCGTTACGTTGCCAACGGTTTGCAACTGACCATCGCGGACATGGTGGCCGAAGTCCACGATACCCATCACCCGCTCGCCTCCGACCTGTACTACGAGGATCAAAAGGACGCGGCGAAAACGCGGGCGAAAGATTTCATCGACAACCGGATTCCGAAGTTCATCGGTTACTTCGAGCGTGTGCTCAAGCAGAATGCGCACGGTTCCAGACACATGGTCGGCGATCAGACCACCTACGTGGATCTGTCGATATTCCAGCTTGTCGAGGGCCTTCACTATGCCTTCCCGCGCGCAACCGGGACATTCGCAAAGCAATACCCGCACGTGCAAGCGCTCCACGACGCCGTTCTGGATCGCCCCAACATTGCCGCATATGTCGATTCGGAACGCCGGATTCCCTTCAATGAATCCGGCATCTTCCGGCATTATCCCGAGCTGGATCAGGATGCCTGAGCGCACCTGGACTCGCTCGGCCCTTGAATAACCGTACTCAAAGGAGCATCAGATGGTTGAAACGATTCCCTCATTTGGACTGGGTACTTTTCGTGTGGATGCCGAAAAGACCGTGAACGCAGTCAAGAGCGCGCTGCAGCTCGGCTATCGCCATATCGATACCGCGAAGTTCTACAACAACGAAGAGTCCGTCGGCAAAGGCGTGCGCGATTCGGGCATTCCGCGCGAGGACATCTGGGTCACGACGAAGGTCTGGCACGACCAGTTGCGCAGAGTTGATGTGGTGAAGAGTCTCGTCGATAGCCACAAGAAACTGAACATCGGCACGATCGATCTGGCGCTTGTCCACTGGCCGTCGCCCGACAGCGTGGTGCCGATCGCAGAAACCATCGCGGGATTCCAGGATGCGCAGAAGCAAGGGCTGATTCGCCATTTCGGCGTGTCGAACTTCACCGCACCGCTGCTGGAAGAAGCGCTGAAGGTGCCGGGCGGCGAAGGTATCGTGACGAACCAGTTCGAGATCAGCCCGTTCCTCGCCAACCGCAAACTGGTCGAAGCGACGCAAAAGCTCGGCGTAAAGGCGACCGCGTACATGCCGCTTGGCGAAAGCCGTGCGCACAAGGATCCGACGCTCAACGAAATCGCGAAGAAGCATGGCGTGACGGCCGCCCAAGTGACATTCGCGTGGCTGTTGTCGCGCGATATCGTGGTGCTGTCTGCATCGACGAATCCGGAACATCAGCAGGTGAACTGGGACTCGCAAAAACTCAAGCTCGACGCCGACGACATCAAAAAGATCGATGCCCTCGACGAAGGCGAACGCCACGCCAAGCCGCCTTTCGCGCCCAAGTGGTGAAATAGCGGTTGCATGCTGGACAGCCCGGTCTTGTGCAGGCACGACCGGGTTTTTTATTGCCGCGACACCCGCAGCGCGTGAAGTCCCCGCGCCCGGTCGCCGGTGATATCCTTGCCCCCGCAAACCTCCGCCTCGACCCGATCAAACCCAGCTCACGTGCTTTCATTCCTCCTCAAGCTGCGTACCCGCGCACAGCGCCGGTTCCGGTTCTCCGAAGCCCATACCATGCTCGTGTGGGCGGTGATCGTCGGCGTGGCCGGGGCGTTTGCGACGGCGGCGTTCCGCAGTGGTATCGACGAATTGCAGCGGCTCTTTGGCGGCACGAACGGCAACTTCGTCGAGATGGCCACCCGCCTGCCGTGGCCCGTGCGCGTTGCGTTGCCTGCGGCGGGCGGTTTGATCGCGGGACTGTGTCTTCTGATGGCGCGGCGTAGGCCGACCAGTCAGGCGCATGCGGACTACATGGAAGCAGTGACAATCGGCGATGGCGTCGTGCCTGTGTCGCAAAGCCTGTGGCGCAGCGTCTCGTCGCTGTTCACCATTGCGAGCGGCGGGT
>NZ_CAXTGZ010000675.1:0-3160 GCF_964243625.1 uncultured Caballeronia sp. | reverse complement strand
TGTCGCGGAATCAGGGCCGTCGGGGAGATCGGGGTCGTCCGGATTCGGCGGCGCATCGGGATCGAGCAGTTCGTCGGCGTCGGGTTCTATCGGCAGTTGCGTCGGATCTATGGGCGTGGACATGGTTCGATACCTCCAGCGGCCTGCGGACCGCGCGTTGCACGAGAGGGGCTCCAGACAATTCGCAACCCACGTTCCCGGCGCGTAGGATGCACCGCTAGCGATGGTTTTTCTTTTTGTTCTCCACTACGCGCCAGGCCATCGCGGCGGCCAACAACAGCATCGCGATCGATATTGCCGCCGAGAGCCTGACCCCCATCACGATCTGCGCAGTCTCGGCCGACGCCGCATGACTTGCCAAAGCGCCGAAAATCGCCACGCCGATCGCGCCGGCCGCTTGCCGCGCCGTGTTGAGCACTGCCGACGCCGTGCCTGCGCGTCTGGAGTCCACCGTTCCGAGCATCGCGGTGGTCATGGCGGGAACAGCGAGTCCCATGCCTGTCGGTATCAGCAGGAACGGCAGCAGCAACACGGCAACGGGCGTGCGGGCATCGACGAAACAAAGTGCCGCGAAGCCGGCGGCATCGATCAATGCGCCGATGATCATTGGCAACCGCGAACCGAAGCGCGCCACGACCGGGCCGGCCGCGAGATTCGATAACAGGAAACCTCCGGTCAGCGGCAGGAATGCGAGCCCAGCGTGAAGCGGCGAGAGACCCAGCACGCGCTGCAAATACAGGCTCAGCACGAACACCGTGCCGTAGTAAGTCAGGTTCACGCAGATGCCAAACCCGATCGCCGAATTGAACGTGCGGTCGCGAAAGAGCGCCGGCGGCAGCATGGGCGCCCGGGCACGCCGTTCCACCACAACAAGCCCTGTTCCGGTCAGCAACGCCAGCACCATCCCGCCGATAACGACCGGATGCGCGATTCCCAGCGGCCGAAGCTCGATCATCGCGCCGACGAAAGACGTGAGCGCAACGATCGCCAGCACTTGCCCCGGCAGGTCGACTCCCTGGCCTTTTTGCGCGGTTTTTTGATCGGCGATCCATGCGCAGGTCGCGGCAATGCCGACCAGGCACAGCGGCACGTTGACCCAGAAGATGCTGCGCCAGCCGAACGCCGCGATGAGCGCGCCGCCGACCACCGGCCCCGCCGCGATCGATACCGCGCCCGCCGCCGTCCACAGGCTCACGGCGCGCGCCCGCAAGCCGTCGTCGTGGCCGCAGGACTGGTT
Source organism: uncultured Caballeronia sp. (assembly GCF_964243625.1). Taxonomy (NCBI): domain Bacteria; kingdom Pseudomonadati; phylum Pseudomonadota; class Betaproteobacteria; order Burkholderiales; family Burkholderiaceae; genus Caballeronia; species uncultured Caballeronia sp. The sequence continues at coordinate 1,923 of NZ_CAXTGZ010000675.1, read as the reverse complement.
GAGCAGCACGAGCGAGTTCGGCAGCATGGCGGCGGCGCCCACACCCTGCAACGCGCGGGCGGCGATGAGCTGGCTGGCATCGGCTGCAAATCCGCATGCCGCCGACGCCAGTCCGAACAGCGCCAGTCCTGTCACGAACAGCCGCCGCGCGCCGAAGCGGTCGCCCAGCACGCCCGCCGAAAGCATCAGCGCCGCGAACGCGAGCGCGTAGGCGTCCACAGTCCATTGCAGGCTCGCGACGCTCGCATGCAGGTCGCGTCCCATGCTCGCCAGCGCCACGTTGACGATGGTGACATCGAGTTGAGAGACCACGAAGCCCATGCTTGCCGTGGTGACGATCAGCGCCTGACGTGTGCTCAGTCCAGCGCGTGCGGAGTGAAGGTTCGAGTTCATGTGACCCAGCTTAACGAGCTGGAACGCACGACGTTTCCGTGAATCCTGAAATGTGCGTGCAAGGTTTTTGCATCACGCCCTGTTGCTTTCGTGCATCCCGATATGTGGTCCCGACCGCACGCCTGCGAAACGCCGTTTCGCCTGAAGCAGGCACGAGTCGGCACAAGCAGTGACCTCCCGCGACATATTGAAAGCATTTGTGACCGTGTTGTCCGGGAGTTTAGGAGTTGTCCGATAGAACAAGGTGGTGCCGCTCCGCAAAATTCGCGCGTTCAAAGCGGTCTTGTGAAGCTTCACGAGACCTTCTGCGATGCCTTCGATCCATCAAGCCGAAGTCATCGTGCGCAGCGTCACCGGCATCGTCATCATGCGTATCGCAATCCTGCAGTCCGATCCCCAGCACCGTTATGTCGTCGGCGAAATCGTCGAGCGGCTCGGCCATGTATGCATTCCCTTCAGCGACGGCCTGGCGATGTCGAAGTCGCTGTCGCGCTCGACCGTCGACATGCTGATCCTCGACTGGCATTCCTCCGGCTTGTCCGGCCTGGACCTGGTCAAGTCGATGCGCTCTGGCATTGGCGAACGTGTTCCCGTCATGTTCGCTTCCGCCGACGGCGGCGAGAGCAACATCGTGCGCGCGCTGACCGCCGGCGCGGATGACTTCGTCACGCACCCGGTGCGCAGCGCCGAATTCGGCGCGCGGATCGAGGCGTTGCTGCGGCGCGCTTACCCGGCGAACTCGGCGGCCGTCACCGAACTCGGTCCGTACCGGTTCGATTCACGCCAGCAGAGCGTGACGGTGCGCGGCCAGCCGGTGCAGTTGAGCGGCACGCAGTTCCGGCTCGCGTTGCTGTTCTTCTCGAACATCGGCCGCGTGCTGTCGCGCGACCACATTTTCGCCATGGTCTGGGGACGCGAGTTCCGCGAAAGCACGCGTACCATCGACAGCCACGTGTCGCGCCTGAGGCTTGCGTTGAGCATCGAGCCGATCAACCATTTCCGCCTGCAGCCGGTGTACAAGAGCGGATATCGCCTGCTGCACCTTTATGGCGATGAAGAAGCCACGCAGCAAATGTTGCAAGAGGAAGCGGCCGCTTGAGGGTTGCTTGAGGTTCGTTTGTGGAACTTGGAAAAAGCCGTCATTGGAAAAATGACGGCTTTTTAAATGGGCCAAACGGTTAACCGGTTCATATCGATTGCAAAACGCTGCGGCGTGCCGGGTTTCATCTGCGGGTCATCGGTGGGGATGTAAAATGCAGCGCCCCGGATCTTCAGTCGCGCGTAGCGTTCGCCGCGACGCAATTCGATGCTTTCCACAATGCCCTCGAACGCGCCCGTTTGATCTCGTGTGATCGCCGACGCCGGAAGTCGCCACATGACGTTGCCTCCCATTGCGCTATCTTGCGCAATGCTCAAACGTAACGATCCACCCAGTTCGACCACGCCCGGTTCAACGAGCACGCCTTGTCCGACGTTGTGCAGACCCAGCAATTGCGCCGCGCGCAGCGTTGCCGGCCGCTCGAACACGTC
>NZ_CAXTGZ010000674.1:0-3170 GCF_964243625.1 uncultured Caballeronia sp. | reverse complement strand
CGCCGATATCACCGAGATGGCGGGCGTGATCATCGAATCGCCGTAGAACATGGCCGCGCCGAATACGCCAAGCGTGAGCAAGACGTTACGCAATCGATGAGGCGCGACGCCCGATGCCAGCGCCGTAAGCGCTAGAATCCCGCCCTCGCCGTCATTTCCTGCGCGCATTACGAAGCTGACATATTTCAGCGTGACGACGATCAGAATGGACCAGAGAATCAGCGACACAATGCCGAAGACATTCGGCTGGGACGCGCCGCCAGCGGCTTTCAGGCATTCGCGAAGCGTATAAAGCGGGCTCGTGCCGATATCGCCGAACACAACGCCGATCGCGCCGAGCATGAGGACAGGCGCCGCCTGAACGGTTTTCGCCGATGGCTCTGCGAGAGAAGCTGACATAGGCCTTTCTTCCAGGTGAGGGCACTAGGGCGGTTGAAAACCGTGTGTCTGGATCTATAAAGGATTACGACCGTTCGGACCCTGCACATCAAGTCTCGTCGATCTTTTAACACTAATAGCGACCGTGCGTGGCATCACTGTGGTCAATTGTGTCGAGAAAAGCATCGCATGGAATGTACCTACGGCCTTTGCATGTTGAAGCGCCAACGCCCTCTGCTACAGCCCGGGAAGAGCAAAAAAAACCGCAACTGGCTGCCCCAAAAACCGGACCGACCAGTTGCGGTGATCTACAACAGCAGCGCCCAACCTCCGGACGCTTTCAAACCTTAATGCGCGAGGAACGACCTCAGCTTCTCCGAACGGCTCGGATGCACGAGCTTGCGCATTGCCTTGCTTTCAATCTGGCGAATCCGTTCACGCGTCACATCGAACTGCTTGCCGACTTCTTCCAGCGTATGGTCGGAAACCGTGTCGATGCCAAAACGCATTCTCAGCACCTTCGCCTCACGCGGCGACAGTGAATCGAGTGCGTCCTTGATCGCGAGACGCATGTCGGCGTGCATGGCGGCATCAGCCGGCGACTCGGTCGCCGAATCTTCAACCATGTCGCCCAGCGTGGTGTCGCCGTCTTCGCCCAAAGGCGTTTCCAGCGAAACCGGCTGACGCGCAATCTTCAGGATGCTGCGAACCTTTTCTTCCGACAAGTCGAGACGAACGGCCAGCACCGACGGATGCGCTTCCTGACCCGTCTGCTGCAGGATTTCACGCGACACACGGTTCAGCTTGTTGATGGTCTCGATCATATGCACCGGTACACGGATGGTCCGGCCCTGATCGGCGAGCGAACGCGTCACAGCCTGGCGAACCCACCACGTGGCGTACGTCGAGAACTTCCAGCCGCGCCGGTATTCGAACTTGTCCACGGCTTTCATCAAGCCGATATTGCCTTCCTGGATCAGATCCAGGAAATGCATGCCGCGGTTCACATATTTCTTTGCAATCGAGATCACCAGACGCAGATTCGCTTCGGTCATCTCGCGCTTTGCCTGACGCATCTTGTGCTCGGCGGACGTCATCTGCTTGTTCAACGCCTTCAGTTGCGAAAGCGGCAGCATCAATTGCGCTTCGATTTCGATCAGCTTTTGCTGTTCGGCCTGGATGGCCGGCAGCGCGCGCTCGAGCGCCTTGCCGTACGAAGTCGATGCCGCAGCATGACGCATGGTCCAGTCGAGATCCGTCTCGTGACCCGGGAACACTTCGACAAACTTCTCGCGCGGCATGCCGGCGAGGTCGACCGCGATCTTCAGGATACGACGCTCGATGGCGCGAACATGCTCGACCTGCTCATGAACCTCAGCGCACAACCGGTCGATGGTCCGGGCGGTAAAACGCACGGTGGCCAGTTCGTTCTGGATATGTTCCTGCACGGTTGGCCAGTCGCCCGTACGTGCATCGTCTGCGCTGTATGCCGCGTGGAACGCGTCGAACTGATCACGCACGTTCACGAAAATAGGCAGGCAATCACGCAGCAAGTGCTTGAGACGCGTGGCGTTCGCGCGCGTGGCTTGTTCGTCGTCGGTCTCGCCTTCTTCGTCGTCGCTTTCCGACGCGAGTTCGGCTTCATCGATTTCGGCGTCCGAGTCGTCGACGACTGCTTCGTCGAGCGTGCTCACGTCCTTGAAACCATCGACGAGTTCGTCGATGCGCAATTCACCCGCCACGACCTTGTCCACGGTCGTGAGCAACGTGACAACCGTCGACGGGCAAGCGAACGCCGCCTTGATCATTTCGCCAAGGCCATCTTCAATCCGCTTCGCAATCTCGATTTCGCCGGCACGGGTCAGCAACTCCGTGCTGCCCATTTCTCGCATGTACATACGCACCGGGTCGGTGGTGCGGCCGAATTCCGAGTCCACGGTCGCGAGCGTGACTTCGGCTTCTTCGTCGGATTGTTCGTCCGATACAGCGGTCGGCGTGGAGTCGTTGAGCAGCAGCGTCTCGGAGTCCGGCGCTTCTTCATAGACGGCCACGCCCATGTCGCGGAATGTGCTGACGATGGTTTCGATAGCCGACGTCTGCGCAAAGTTACCGGGCAAGTGGTCGTTGATCTCCGCGTGCGTCAGGTAGCCCTGCTGCTTGCCGAGCTGGATCAGCGCGCGCATCTGCTTCTGACGCTCATCGGCCTGCTCGGGCGAAACAGCGCTTTCGTCCATGGGACGCGACATCTTGTCCGCGGACCCACGACGGGCTTTCGATTTTTTGGCAGGAACGCCGTTTCCAGCGTTAGATTCGGTTGGATCAAAACTTGTCATACATTTCCTCGATAGCCTTGCTCTGAGAAAAGCAAACCGGTGCACAAGGCGGTCAGACACGCGCAATACCGTGAAGACCGACAGGATCGTCACCTCGGGTTGAACTAATCAAATGCGTTGATTCGAGCAAGCTGAATCAGTTTGGAGGCGGGGAGCGCTAACAAGCGCAGTATTCGCGCGGGTCGTACAGTCTATAGCAACTTGATTGCTGCAGGTGCGTCAAGAGGCAATTAACGAACGTTTCCGGCATCCATACGCTGCGAAACAACAACATTTTCCGGGTACGAACTCATTTGCGGACGAATTGAGCCGAATCAAGGCTGTAGCAGAGACTGCGGCGGGTTCGGGAAGCCTTGATCACGCCCCGTTTGTTTATGCGTAAGGCGGCGAATAGACGTCGAAACTACCGACGTTAGATTCGCCCCGGCCAAAAAATTCCCTCCTTTTTCGTGCGCATCG
>NZ_CAXTGZ010000673.1:0-3175 GCF_964243625.1 uncultured Caballeronia sp. | reverse complement strand
CGCGAGCGCCATGTGCAGGCCGGTATCGAGTACGAAGTGATCGCAACCCGCCTCTTGCGCGATCCGGCGGACCTGCGCCAGCAACTCGCCGCCCACGCCTGAGCGTTGCAGACGCGAAGTCACGACGAGGTCATCGACATAAACGAACCGCCCATAGATCAGGTTCTCCACGAACCGGTAACCCGCGAGTCCGACGGGTGCTTCGCCATGGTTCGCCGCAAGCAGCCGATAACCCTGCGCAAACTGCCGATTGACCTGCCTCGCGAAGGCATCCGAAGTGGTGAGATGCGGACGCAATTCCTGCATCACGCTGAAGGCTGCTGCCAGTTCGGCGGGACCTTCGAGATGTTGAAACGCGGTGGAATGGATCATGGGATTCCTTCAAAGAGGAATTCACGATAGCCCGTTACGACGCGGTCTTACAGAGCCAAAAACATGCGAAGAGACTAGGACATGATCATTGGACTCAGGCTTGGTCCGGCATCTCGTTAATCACAAAATAAATCCCCGAACACGTTCTTATGACACTTTTTTACACATATCGACTAATTTAAATTCTGATTAAAACATCATGGCGAAAACGCTCTGAATAATCAGATTCAAACAATTAAATGAATCGTGGGTACCGATTCCAGAGCGACTTAATTCCAATCAAACTGCAGAAAAACAGCCGGAAATTTATTTGTATGAGCAAACCGTTTGATCGCTTTAACGCGTGATATCGTCTCTCCGCCAACAGGTCTGAGAGAGATGCGACACATGCTCGCATCACTGCTGGCAAAGGGCTTCGGCCGGATCGACCTATACGCCGGCCTTACGCTTCATTACATCCACGCTGCTTAATCACTCAATAGAAGGATCAGCATGCCAACCGCAAATACGGGCGTTCTCACAATCATCGGCGCGGCTTACGGGCTAAAGCAGGTTACCGGGCAAGTCACGTTACTGGTGAACCGGCAGACCACTCCCGAAACACTCTCAGTTCAGGCGAGTAATTCGGTATTCACCGATACCTGGCCGGGTGTCAGTAAAACCTTTACCGTGGTTTATAGCTACGACGGCGGGTTGCCGCAAACCGCAACCGCAATGGAAAACCAGACACTGACGATTGGCGCGCATGAGTTCGAACTTTCCTCCGCAGCTTCGGCTTTGAACAACACCCAGCCGGCCCTGACTGTGTGGGGCGCGAGTTATGGCCCGAAAAACGTCAGTCAACAGGTACAGGGAATGGTGCCCTCCGGCCAGACGCTGAACCTGACCGCGAACAACGCGACCTTCACCGATACATGGGTCAACCACCGCAAGGCCTTCGTGATCGTGGCGAGCTACACCGGCCAGGTTCCGTTCACGGATATCGTGGTGGAAGGCAGTCCGTATTCGCTCAAGTACCGACCCCATCTGCAGGTCCTGAGCGCGTTCTGGGGCATGAGCGATGTGACGGCCGTAGTCCAGGCCAACGTGAGCCGGCGCAACCTGAGCATCGCGGCATCGAATTCAGTTTTTGGCGATGGCTGGCCGGGCATCAACAAGACCCTCAACGTGGTCTATCAATACGCCGAGTGCAAGCCGCAACAGGCGATCGCAACCGAGGGAAGCACGCTGACGGTGGACTACGACGCGACCGTGCCGCCGTACCAGCCACCCGTCGACGCCAGTGCGCTCAACGTCATCGCCGCGGCATATGGCCGTGCGGACGTGACCAGCAAGGTGGCCTCGCTGATCGCGAACCAGTCGTTGAACATCACGGCCAACAATGCCACCTTCAGCGATTCCTGGATCAACCACGTCAAGTCGTTCTCCATGGTCTACACATGGGGATCGGCGGCGGTATCGAGTCTGGTCGTGGCTGAAAATCAGCCTGTCGCGGTATCGGCGCCGGAACCGCTGTTCCCGACTGACCAGAATTTTGTATCGATGGCCGGACTCTTCGGCAGCGGCGACCAGATGAAACTGCAAACGGGCGCGGGCGGTTACTGGGCGGTATCGGCGGGCGGTCAGATCACGACCAGCGGGACGTCGAGTGATGCAGCGGAATCGTTCACCATTGGCGTTCCAGGAGCAGCGGGCTCGGCGGCCATTACCCTGCAATGTCACGATGGCAGCTTTGTGGTCGTCGGCGGCGACGGCACGCTGCATTCAGGCGGCACGGCACAAAACGCGGCGAAGCTGATCCCGTCGCTGCAATCGAACGGGACCATCAATCTCGGGCTCGTCGGCAGCTCCGGCGCACCCTTCATGGCGGTCAACCCGGCCGGCGCAATCGCCGTCAACGGAACCTACAACGCCGACTTCTCGACTTGTTTCAATCTGCTGTTCAACCCCACGCAGACGGGACTCGATAATCACATGATGGCCTTCGCGCCGCCGGAAGCCGAAAACGTCGATATCGATCCGCTTCTCGTCAAGGTGATCTGGGATCTCACAGGCGGCTGTTTTCTCGCCATCGGCCTTGGACCGCTGATTGGCAACGCCGAGAAACTCGGCCCGGGGGTGTATCGTCTGCTGCAGGGTTATCCGAGCGTGATGAGCCGGATCAATACGCTTGTCACCGCCATCCGGACCAATCGTGCAGCTACGGCCGGTGCGCTGCTGGTCGTGCTGAAAGGCGTCTACGATGCCGGCGTTTTCATGCCGCTCGTACGGCTGGTGCTGAGTCTCGCCGGCTGGTGGGGTCTTTCTCTTGCCATCGTCACCATTCTCACGAAGGTGCTGGGCGGCGCGGCTACAGCCGGTGCAACGCTGGCAGCCGAGCTTATCGCGAGCTTCGCAATCTGGGCGTACCAGACGACCATGGACGTGCTCGCCTACGTCAACTCGTCGGGCGGCAGCAAGGCGGCTGGCGAAGCGGAAGTACTGCGAGAGCCGGAGCCGGCCTGCCTGCCGGCCTGAACCTGTTACTGCTGACCTCGCAATTGCACACCGTACCCCTGCTTTCGCAGGGGTATTTTTTGTCACACGTGCGCAGGTTCACGCTGCGTTGCGGTCAGATGCATCCGCACGAATCCGACATGCTCGCGCAGCACATAAAAGGCATCGGCATAAGCGAGCGGCATGCGCAGCGTATTGAGCGACGCCTCGATTTCATCGAGTTCCACAAGCAGCGCCATGCGCTGCTCCTCCGTCGACGTGCTCAGCGCACCGCGTTCGATCGCGATCAGCGCACCGTAGTATCGAT
>NZ_CAXTGZ010000672.1:0-3176 GCF_964243625.1 uncultured Caballeronia sp. | reverse complement strand
TGTTGTAGTTCTTCGTGTGCTCAGGCTGAAGGTTCGGGTTGCCGTTCGCGAACTCGGTCGTGAAGGCTTTGGTCGGACCACGCGGATCGTACGGGTCGGTCAGGTTCTGGTGACCCGTGTATGAAGCCTGCGAGTTTTCGACCAGCGTCGGTGCACGGAATCCGCGGCTGAACGACGCGAAGGTCGTGAATGCCTGCACAGGCTGATAGCGCAATGCGAAGCTCGGTGAGAACGCGCCGCCGAAGTCGCTGTAGTGGTCATAGCGGCCCGACTGCGTGAACGTCAATGCGCGGATGATCGGAATCTCGACCTGGTAGAACACGGCCGCCACGTTGCGCGAACCGTCCACCGTCTGGATCTGCGCCGGCGAGACGATACCCAGCGACGAATACGTGCGCGGGTTGATGATCGAGCTTTCGTGACGGAACTCGGTACCGAGACCCAGGCCAACGTTGCCTGTGGGCAGCGTGAACAGGTTCGATGTCGAGGTCTTCGCGCTGACCGTATCGAGCTTCGTGATGGCCTGCTGGTAGTCGTCATGGAACACGCCGTCCAGACCGTTCGGCGTGGAACCCGGGTTCAGGAAGTTGTACCCGCCGTTTTGCAGCACGTTCTGCCAGCCCGCCACATCCAGCGAGTTGTAGAAGTGGCTGTCCACCGTGCTTTGCGAATGGCCTGCGTCGACTGACCAGTCCCAGTCGCCCAGCTTCGGCGTGGTGAACGATCCCTTGATCCCGGTCGACGCCTTCCAGAACGTCGAGACCGTATCCACGCCCACGCCCGCGGTCGGGAAGGTGTAGTTGATCGGGGTATCGACGCCGAACGGGTTGAACGGATTGCCGCCCGGCACCGTGCGGTTGAGCGGCGAGATGCTGTTGCTTTGCGGGTTGTACACGTTCGACAAGCTGCTCGCCGACTGCAGGCCGCCGTACTGCACGGTCTCGTCGCGGCTGCCCCAGAACTCGGCGTACGCCTGCATGTCGTCGTTGATCTGGAACGTGCCGCGCACCTTGGCATTCAGGCGGGTGGTCGACGGAACCAGCGAGTAGTCATGCGCCGTGTTGTAGGTACACGTGCTGCCGGCGGTCCGGCCGGTCGTCGTGTTCGGCGGACAGGGGTTGAGCGGGACGTTGGTGCCGTCCGGCTGGGTCCAGAAGCTCTGCTGGTTGTTGCCGGCGGGCAGGTTGTTGCCGCCGAAGCGCGTGAAGTCCTGGCTGCTGGTCATGTCGCGGTCAGCGAGGGTCGAGCCCGAATCGCGAAACCAGCTCGCCGAACCCGTGACGTTGAAGCGGTCCGTAGCAAGATTGCCGAAGCCGCCGAGCACGCTGAAGCTGCCTTGTGCATCGCCCGGATGTTGCGCCTTGCCGAGCTGGCTGTCGATCTGGAAGCCCTGGAAATTCTTCTTCGTGATGATGTTGACCACGCCCGCAATGGCGTCCGAACCGTACTGCGATACCGCACCCGTCTTCACGATTTCGATCCGGTCGATGGTGTTCAGCGGGATCGTGTTGATGTCGAAGAATGTGTCGGTGAAGTTCACCGCTTGCGCGTAGTTGGCGACGCGCTGGCCGTCGACCAGCACCAGCGTGTATTTCTCGGACAGGCCACGCAATGCAATGCCGGCGCCGCCTGGAGCGGTGCTGTTCATCGTCGATTGCGACCAGCTGCTGGCCGAGTTTGCCGACACGCCGCGCAAGAAATCGGCAACGGTGGTGTAGCCGCTTTGTTCGATCTCCTTGGCTGTCACAGTCTGGACTTCCGTGTTGCCTACCTTGTCCGACGTACGGATCAGCGAGCCCGTGACTTCCACTTTTTCAAGCTTGGTCGGAGCCGCGGACGTCGCTGCAGCGGGTGTCGTCGCCGTTGTGGAAGTCGTACCCGACGCGCCGCCTGTGCCGCTCTGGTCGACGGTCTGTGCGTGCGCCATCGGAATGAATGCGGCGCTCAGCACGAGTTCGGCGCCAATGATGCCCTTGATCGCCGTTACCAATCTCTTCTGTTTCACGTGCTCTCCCTCTTGTCAGTGAGCATATTTGATCGAACCAACCGGCCGGCTCGTGCGAGTTGCACGGACCGGTCATGCGATGTTTGTCGACGCTTTTTATTGCGGGGCGCGCTAAACGCTGTTTGCGTCGTTTGAACATCGTCAGTCAAGGCGCAATCTCAATCGTGTTGAAAGGCGCCGTTGATAAGCGGCTGCACCAAGAGCACGAGTTATGCCAATTTGCGAAAGGGATTAAACGGAAGAGCCGGATACGGCCATTTATTTCTGCAGTAAGAATTTGAAATGAATGCGTTTTATTTTTTATTGCCAATTGCTGTTTAGCGATTAAAGTAAAACGGCTTTTTCAGATCGCAATAACACCCTTTATTTTGGCGCGCTGTTGTTTGTAAGGTGAGTTAGAGGAGTTAGTCTAATTAATGTGGTGCAATCGCTGCACCTTGAAAGGGAACAGATTGCATCACACTGTGCATTACGGTTTGAAAGCCATTGTGAGGGGTTATCACGGCGTGTGTGCACAGTATAAACATAAGCAATGCGCTTATGTAATACCCCTGCGCAAACTCTTTGCCATGGCGGGATTGAGCTGCACGGGGCAGCCTAGGGTTTGGGAGTATGTAGAATCATTGATAATCAAAAAGATGACCCGTGCATGTATATTACAAAAGGCTTTCATTAGCACCAGTGTAATCATTCGGTGCACAAATAAAGGGTTTGTTGGGTTAAGTCAGCTTGATGGCAGGCTTTAAGCGTATTCCGAAGGAACAAGATTGACCTGGCGGTACCGAACAGAATTCTGCATGACAAAAGACGCACCTCTCTAATTCGGGAAATTCGCCGTAAGATCAAGGCGCCGCATGAGGGTGGACGAGCAGCAGATCAAAAGCGGGTTATCGCTTGGCATAGCCGTTGCTTAGAGAGTCGCGCTTTTGCGGGTAGCGTCGAAAACGAAGCCGCCCGCTTTAAGAAATACCGTCATCCACAAAATGATTAGCATCTTTTGTCCTAACCGGAGTCCGCAGTGCTGAATACCCTCATTAATTATTCGGTCCAGTCGATGGGCCTCATTCCCCTTCTCGGCGTCATCTTCCTGCTGGGCATGGCCGTGATCATCGAGCGTCTGGTGTTCTTCGCTAGAGCAGTGCGCGCAGGCAAGACTATCGAACACGATCTG
>NZ_CAXTGZ010000671.1:0-3184 GCF_964243625.1 uncultured Caballeronia sp. | reverse complement strand
ATTACGATTCCGTCGATAACGGCGACCGGTTCCAGGTCAAGCGCATCGTGGTGAAACCGGGCGCGAGGTTATCGCTGCAGATGCATCACCACCGCGCTGAACATTGGGTCGTGGTGCGCGGCACGGCGCTGGTGACGCGCGGCCAGGAGGAGTTCATCCTTGCCGAAAACGAGTCGGTCTACATTCCGGTTGGCGTGCAGCATCGGCTGGAAAATCCGGGAAAGATGCCGCTCGAAATCATCGAAGTCCAGTCGGGCACATATCTGGGTGAAGACGACATCGTTCGTTTCGACGACAAATACGGCCGCCAATGAGAAACGTCATGCGGCGCGCGCTTTATACGCGCCGCATGACGCGAGGTCTTGCGACTTCTAACCCTGCACGTCCGCAAAACGCCGCGCTTCGACGGGCGTCGCGCGTTCCAGTTGCGCATGATCGAGGTTGGCAGCAGCATCCATTGCGACTTCCGTCGATGCGGCCTGACCCGGATGCGTGACCCGCGTGGATTGTGACGCGATCCATCTGCGCGACCACTCCAGCGCGTACGCCGCCGCTTCGTCCGCATTGCCGTACCGCGGACCAATCAGGCCCGAGCGCTCGACGCGCCGCCCGTCTTTCACGATCTCGGCCCAGCCGCGGAACATGCTGCCCGCGACCGGGCGCGCGATCGCATAGATGGCGTAGCCGTGCGCGTCATGCACCGGCGTGCAGTCGGGTTCGAAGGCCATGGGCACCGGATCGAGCCGACGTCCGGCCATGCGCGACGCATCGTGATACATGGGACGCGGCACATTCATGAGCATCGCGGCGCGACTCGCGGACAACGCCGTGGACGCATTCGCGCGTGCGACATCATGCGCATCCGGCAAGCGGCGCGGCACGGCAGCGAACAGCGCGTCGACGGCATTTGCACCGCGTCCGTCGCCGGCGCCCCACGATTCCGGGTTCTGCCAGAACACGCCGCGCAAGCGGTCGCATTCATACGCGCTTTGCGTTTGCCGCTGCGGCGCTTCGACCGGCGGCGAGGGAACAATGGCGAATGACCGGCCGCGCGTGGCGAGCTGGGTGACCATTTCTATCAGTGTGCCGTCCATTTGCCAGTCATTGAAACGACGGCGGCATGTCGGCACGGTTGGATAGTGGCTGGGAAGCTTCGACCACGTGTCACCGGTTGTCAGGATCCACAACACCGCGTTCACGATGGTGCGCGGATGTGCGCGCGGCCGGCCCCGACGATGTTCACGGACTTCGCCTTCGGCCACTAGCGGGGCGATCAGCGCCCACTCTTCATTGCTGAGTTCGTCGAAAAACATTGGGTTGCTCCGTGCAGCCAGACCGCTCTGCGAAAGTTGAACCAGGCGTTGAACCATGCGCGAAGGTGGAATCCACCCGCGCGACGCTGAATCCAGGAAATTCGATGTGTTCGCAAACGTTTGCTAAAAACGACAAGTTGGTGCATACGAAATGCATCTAATCTGCGCCGTGGTGCACAACCAGTTCCATCTCGGCGCACAAATCGTCCTACGTCATAGGATATGAAGAATACGTGCAGGAAGCATACCATCCTAATGGTTTGCCCGAATATGACAAAAGAGTAGATTTTCAGCGACTCATATCATATTTTATTCTTACAACTTCAGGTAATTTATTCCGACTACATTGCCGACGCTTGAGTGCATTGAATTTAACGACGTTAAGTAGTTTCTGAAAAGAATGACGGTGTTGCTATCCCGCGATACGCACGCTCGATCATTCGTATGTCGCCTGCCTGATTGCTCGCTTGAATGCCCTCCAATTGCGGCAGCGGCAAACTCACCGAATGACAAAACGGGTAATCACGGACCCGCAAGTCAGGGGAAATCGTGGTGAAAAAAGCCGTGGTGGGAATGTCGAAGCCGGCAGCAATATGAAGTGCGGCGGTATCGGGAGTGAAAAGATAACGTGCACCCCGGATCCACGCGATGAAGTCTGCAGTGCGCGGTGAGCGCGACGTGAGATCGATGTAATGCGCATGGTCGATCGCGCCAAAGCCCGCCACAGGCAGCCCGAAGCGCTGCCACAGCGCTTCAGCCAAGCGCGCGTGCTGCGACGCTGGAATACTTCGTACAGGCGTGCTCGCCGTGGGGCACAGCAGGACGTAATCGCCGCTCGTCGCCTGTGGCGCCGGCAAGCACAGATCCTCAAGCCAATGGTTGCGCTTGAGTTCGGCGGGAATTGATTCCGGCTTCACGCCCAATGCATCGATGAAAAAATCGATCATCGGCATTCGCGTGAATTTTGGCCAGAACAAATGGTTGCCGATATCAATGCGTAACTCCCCCTCTTCAGGGGCGGCGAGCCGGACTGGCAAATCGACAATTTCGCCAAGTTGCGGCGCGGCGATTTCATAAAGCTGCTTGACGTATGCGGGCGTATGTTTCGGTCGATAAATAGTAAAGGAAATCTGCGGAAAATTCGCTTTGATCGCGTGCAACGCCGTTATGCCAATGATGGAATCCCCAAGTGTCACGCCCATGCCGTTAATGACGCTCACCCTTGAGACAGTTGCATAATCAGGATTAAATTCAGCCAATGCAGCGTTGAAGACACCATTAGACAAACCTAGCGCACAATAATCGGCAGCTGCGGTATCAGAGACTTCAAGATCGTACGGCGCTACGATCTCTTTTTTGGCAGAAATCAGTGACCCCATGTTAGTTAAGGCAGAAATTTCATCCAGTAACATCGCGCTTTCCAATTAGTATTGTGACATCCCCGACTTGGCCGCCCCGTTTCGAAATACGCGGCAGTGGGTTTGCAACGCACAACTCAAACTAAAAAGACAGAAGGCCTTCTAACAACATTATGCCGGACTGCGAGAACCTCAGGCAACGGTCTCAAGAAATAAGCCTGAGCATACTGAGTGCTGCTGGACAAGCTCAGTTCGGCCATACTGTCGAGCACCCTCACCTCCGAAATGGTTTTTGGTGGTAACGGCGCAATGAGGACAGCTTTCTAGGTAACGGACGCGGACGAAATTTATTACGATCGATATGTTAGACGTGCGAAGACAAGGTCAGCAATAACCAACGGTAAAAAATCTCCTAAAATAAATAGAAATAGTCCATGTTTACGCTAATCCTTTCGTTCAATTTTTTGCTCACTCGTCACCAAGCGGTAGTAATCAATATTATATCGCGACGTA
>NZ_CAXTGZ010000670.1:0-3190 GCF_964243625.1 uncultured Caballeronia sp. | reverse complement strand
CGCGTGCTCCATGGCCGTACGCGAGAATTCTTGAGGTAAATGTGCATAGCGACTCCCAATACCTCGATACAGCCCCACCGCGCCATGTGACTGGCGAACATCCATGGCGGACATTGGGCTGACACACGTGCCATAGGGTTGTTGAGGGAATGAACCCAACCGTCGCGGGGACCTTAGCAAACAAGTTCGAAGGGGGCTGTAGCGATAGACACGATGTCCGCACGAACTTCGATGGGTCAACACCCCAAGTGTGGCTGACCCACCGTCACCGCATCCGTTACGCCGAACGCTGCGCCTTTTTCGCCGGCGTCCCTGCAGTGTCTGCCGAGACTTCTTGCTCTGCCAGGATCGTTAATTTTTGGTCGGTCGCTTTCTCTTCCTCGAGCGTTTCGCCAAGCAGGACCATGGCCTCTGTATACCCGAGTTTCTTGGCAAGTGCGCAAAGCGTTCCGTACGAAGCAATTTCGTAGTGTTCAACTTTTTGCGCTGCCCCGATTAACGCCGCGTCGAGCACTGGTCCCTTCTCAATCTCGTCGATTTGCTCGTCGGCTTCTTCAATCAGGCCTTCCATCGCTACGCATTTGATGCGTTTCAGCTTGATGCCGGACGCCTCAACTGCCTGGTCGATCCGTTCAATCTGCCCATGGGTCTCTTCAAGGTGGGTTTCGAAAGCCGCCTTCAGTTCCTCGCTGGTCGACGAACGGGCTTGCTTTTTTAGCGCCTTAGTCAACTGCTTTTCAGCGCTGTAAATATCGGACAGGGCGTGGATAAACAAGTCATTCAACGTTTTTGCTGCCATGATTTCCTCCTTTGGTTATCGATGATCTACAGTTACTGCGCGGCAATGCCCTTCTTTGCTGCGAGCTGTTGTGCCATCGCGAGATGTTCCTTGATCGTCGGCAATGCCTTCTGTGCAGCTTTCTTCAAATCTGCGTTCTGGCCGCCGTCGGCTTCCGTTTGAAATGCGGCGACGGCTTTCTCGTGGCCAGCCAAGCCAACTTGCTTGATATAGGCCGTATCAAACGCCTTGCCATGCAACGCGCTTAGAGAATTGAGCACGGCGGTGTCCGAGTTGTCCTTAGGAACAGCGACGCCGTACGGGGCAGCCATCTTCAACGAAACGGTCAGCTTGGTATGGTCCATCAGCATATGGTGGGCAAAATTCTTTACATCCGCATCTTGCGATTGCTTCGCTGCAAGTTTGCTTGCATCGATTTCGGTAGAACTGGACATGCTCGCCGCTTGGACAAATTCCTTATCCGGCGAGGGCAGGTCATTGGCTGAGGTGGTGCTAGCAGCTTGCGTCTGCGCAAGAGCGATCGTTGAACCAGATAGCGCTGCTATCAGCGCCGCGGAAATGGCCAAAACTTTCATAGTTCACTCCTCAGAAGATGGTGAGCAACAGCCGTGCAAATCCTGTTCCACCATTCGTTCCGAAGCAAACGCATCCGCTTCCTCAATGAAACCTACATTGCCGCGCACGCAATCGTGGGGTAGCGGCAAAGTGCATGAACCTCCATGGTCAGTTACCGCAGGCGGCTCGAGGCGATCCATTCGAAGCGAAGTCGTTTGGGCAGCGCGAGGCTGGCCGCAATTGGTATCGCCAGCGTATACTTGGACGTATTAGGACGAAACTGCAAGTTTGATTTAGGTTAGCGCCCACTTTGAAGGCCAAAGGATGTCTGAGATTGCTCAACGACACGGTTTGGACCATTTTGATAACTCTGTGCAGGACCACCACCCATGAGTGTTCAGGAACGTAACAATGTCAGCATCGATGGTCATGGGCCCGTCATGATTTTCGCGCACGGATTCGGCTGCGATCAGACCATGTGGCGTCAACTTACTCCAGCGTTTCGAGATCGTTATACGACGATCCTGTTCGACCTGGTCGGTTGCGGCAAATCGGACCTGTCAGCCTACGACTTCGACAAGTATTCATCGCTTCGCCAATACGCTGCGGACGTGCTCGAAATTGTAGATGAATTCACAAGTGACCCTGTGATTTTTGTCGGCCACTCTGTAAGCGCCACAATCGGGATGCTCGCAGCTATCCAGCGACCCGAGCGGTTCGCGGCCAACTTAATGGTGGGTCCGTCCCCCTGCTTTATCAATGACGGCGACTATGTCGGAGGCTTTGACCGAGCCGATATTGAAGAGCTTCTCGAGACGATGCAAAACAACTACCTGGGATGGTCTAGCACGATGGCGCCGGCCATCATGGGCGCACCGGACCAACCGGAGCTGCAGCAGGACTTGACGAATAGCTTCTGTCGGACCAACCCAAAAATTGCAAAACGTTTTGCCAGGGTCACTTTCCTTGCTGATCACCGAGACGATCTGCCCAAGGTAACGACGCCGACGCTTATCCTCCAATCGAACGATGATTTTTTAGCGCCGCCGTTTGTGGGCGAGTATATGCATCGCATGATGCCGGGCAGTACCCTGGATATCGTCCAGAATATTGGCCACTGTCCTCACCTGAGCGCCCCCCACGCCAGCATCGATTCGATTGAGGGCTTTTTGCGTGCTCGTAACCTGTGAAGGAGGTCTGACTTGCTCTCGGTCGAGGAATCATTCGAGCACGCCGCGTGCGGTTTGGTCACGGCCGAGACCGACGGGACGATCGTGCGCGTCAATTCAACTTTTTGCCGATGGCTGGGTTATGAGCAGTCGCAGTTGATGGGTGTACGCAAGGTATCGGATTTTTTAACGATTGGCGGAAAGCTATTTCATCAGACCCACTGGGGGCCGCTGCTTGAGATGCAGCGTTCGGTCGCCGAGCTTAAGCTAGAGATCGTTGGCCGCGCCCGTAACCGCATTCCGATGTTGCTCAACGTGCGCCGCATTCGCATTGAGGCAAAGGAGTACGACCACTTCGCTTTCATGGTTCTCGAAGACCGCCAAAAGTTTGAACAAGAACTCCTCCAGGCGAGAACCAATGCGGAACGGGCTCTTGAAGCGCAACGCGAGGCGGAGCGCGAGCTTCGAAGAGCGGCTCGACAAAAAGACGAGTTTTTGGCAACGCTCGCCCACGAACTTCGTAATCCCCTCGCGCCAATGCGCAGCGTGGTGGATCTGTTGCAACGGAGAAGCTCGCTCGGCGAACGCGAGGAATGGGCGTATGGCGTACTTGACCGACAACTTGGCCAGATTTCACATCTCGTCGACGATCTTCTCGAAATAGCGC
>NZ_CAXTGZ010000669.1:0-3209 GCF_964243625.1 uncultured Caballeronia sp. | reverse complement strand
GCATGGCATGCGCTGGGCAATCGCCTCGGTTTGTTTTTCTTGTGGTGCAACCGGCCATATTCGCGCGGCCGTGTGCAACTCGTGTCCGCAGACTCCGACATCGCACCACGCGTGGACCTGAACCTGCTTGACGACGAACGCGATATCGCACGCCTTGCCATCGGCGTTCGCCTGCTCGCCAAAGTGGTCGAAGCATCGGGCCTGGGTGAAGACAGGCGTGATTTTTTCCCAGCCGCATTTTCGCCGCGCGTGAAGGCGTTGAGCCGCGTGGGCAAGGTCAATGCAATCTTGACATCGCTGCTTGGCGCATTGCTCGATACGCCTGCGCCCTTGCGTCGATTGCTGATCGAACGTTTCTTTACGCGTGGTCAGGGCATGGCCTCAATGCTTGCGAGCGACGACGCGCTGAACGCGTTCATTCGCGCGAACGTATTCGGCGTATGGCACGCGAGCGGAACATGCCGGATGGGCGTGGCAGGCAATCGCCAGGCTGTCGTGGATACACAGGGCCGCGTGCACGGCGCGCGAGGCCTGCGCGTGGTCGATGCATCGCTCATGCCGCGCCTGCCTTCGGCCAACACGAATATCCCGACCATCATGATCGCGGAAAAAATCGCGGACACGATGCTGCGCGAACGGCCGCCCAGTGCTGCAGGCAGCAAAACGATCTATTTGCATGCAACGATTTCATAAACGCCAACAAGAGCACGAACCAATATACGTGCCACGTACACGGCGCCTTCCATAAGGCGGCGCCGCGACCTTCAAGGAGATAAAAATGTCCGTTGCAGCTCAGGAAAGCACCGCCGTGCCCGAGGTCAACTCGCGGCAGGTCATGGGTGCAGTGGTAGCCTCGTGCCTGGGTTGGGCACTCGATCTTTTCGATCTGTTCGTGCTCCTGTATGTCGCGCCGGTGGTCGGCCGGCTGTTCTTCCCGTCCGAACACGCCATGCTTTCGCTGGCGGCAGTATATGCGTCGTTTGCCGTGACCCTGTTGATGCGGCCGCTCGGTTCGGCATGGTTCGGCTCTTATGCGGACCGTCATGGACGCAAGGGCGCGATGATTCTCGCAGTCGTTGGCGTGGGGATATCGACGGCGCTTTTCGGGGTGTTGCCAACGGTCGCGCAAGCCGGACTCGCCGCGCCAATCCTCTTTCTTCTGTTGCGCCTCGTGCAGGGCGTGTTCGTAGGTGGCGTGGTGGCGTCCACGCATACCATCGGCACGGAGTCCGTTGCGCCCAAGTATCGAGGCGCGGTCTCGGGATTGATCGGCGGCGGCGGTGCAGGGCTCGGTGCGCTGCTCGCGTCCATTGTCTTCCTGACCATGTCCGCGATCTTCCCCGGCGAACTGTTCGATGTCTGGGGATGGCGCTGCATGTTCTTCACCGGCATCATCAGCTCGGTGCTCGGCCTGTTCGTTTTCAATACGCTCGAGGAGTCGCCGCTCTGGCAGAAGCTTGCGGCAGAGAAGGCGGCCAAGGCCGCGAATCGTGATCCGTCGGTGCCGGTCGAAGTGATTCGATCGCCAATCAAGACGCTGTTTTCCCGCGAATATCGCGGCATTCTTTTCGTGAACCTGCTGCTCACGATTGGCGGCGGCAGCGGCTATTACCTCACGTCGGGCTACCTTCCTACCTTTCTCAAGGTGGTCAGCCACGCGCCCAACGGCGCGGCTGCGGCCATCCTGATGATCGCAAGCGTGGGAGTGCTGCTGGCCTCGGTCGCAGCGGGCCATCTGAGCACCTTCATTGGACGCAAGAGTGCGTTCATCTGGATCGGACTCGTGCGTCTCGTCGCGTTACCCGCGTTGTTCCTGTTGTTGCCTACTGCGCAAAGCATCACGATGATCGGCCTTTACGCCGTGATACTGAGTGCGCTCGGCAGCGCGGGTTATGCGCCTATCCTGATCTTCCTGAATGAACGATTTCCCACCGCGATCCGCGCAACGGGAACGGGCCTCTCGTGGAACATCGGCTTTGCAATCGGCGGGATGATGCCGACGGCCGTGTCGCTCGTCGCGAAGGACCCGAGTGAATTGCCCATGACGCTGGCTATTTTTGTCGGTGTGATCAGCGTGATCTTTCTAGTTGGCGCTTTCATTGTTCCGGAAACGCTCGGCAAGCTGGAGAACAACGCGCGAGCCGTACATTGAACGTCAGGGTGCGGTAGTCACGCGGCGAATGTCTTCCGTGATGATATCGATGAGGGCGCTCGCCGCAGACCCAAGCGGCCGCTTCGGGTGACTGACGCACACGATCTGCCGCACGATAACCGGGTTCGCAATCCGGTGAATCCGCAGCACGCCGTCGTCCACTTTGCGCTGCACGACCACGCGCGGCATGATGGTCGCCACGCTGCTCTGTTCCACGAACTGCACGATCGTGGTCAACAGGTCGATCTCGAACTTCGGCTTGATCACGATATCCGCGTTGAGAAGCGCGGCGTCGAGTGCGCCGCGCAAGCCATTGCGCCGCGTGGGCAGGACCAGTTCGAGGTCGCCGAGCCTGGACAGGTCGATCTCGTCGGGCAGAACGCGACCGTGGGTTGCACTGACCACGAGAACCATTTCTTCGTCGAGTAACGCGCGGGTATCGAGCGTGAGACGTCCGCGCGGCTTGTTGATGACCGCGGCGTCGAGCCGTCCGGCTTCCACGGCATCGATCAGTTGTGCGCTAAAGCCGTCCGCCACCGATACCTCGACTTGCGGAAACAGTGCATTGAAGGTCGCGAGCGACTCGGGCAATACGCTTTCCGCTTCCGATGCCACCATGCCCAGCGACACGCGTCCCGTGACGATCACGTCCGTGCTGCTGAGCTGCTCGCGCGCATGGTCGATGTCACGAATGATCGGCACATACAGCCGGTACATGAGGCGCGCCGCTTCGGTCGGCGTCATGCCATGCGGGCCTCGTTCGAAGAGCGGCTGATTCAATTCCGCCTCGAGCTTCGAAATCTGCATGCTCAATGCGGGCTGAACGATGTTGAGCCGCTTCGCCGCACGCGTGACCGATCCGTCTTCAAACAGCGCGATGAAATATTGAATCTGCTTCAGGTCCATGGGCGGGCGGCGAGTGAGTCGATGCACGATGAGACCACAACCGGCCGCCCGATACCAGCATACTATCTACCCAGGTAACGCTTCTGCGCCTGCACCACGAATGCCTGCGCGTCACGTGCCGCTTGCACGACCGTTGCCATGCCGAAGAACT
>NZ_CAXTGZ010000668.1:0-3212 GCF_964243625.1 uncultured Caballeronia sp. | reverse complement strand
TCAGACGCGCATATCAATAGCTGGCAGCACTCACTGATATCTGAGTTGCGACGAATCGCGACTCAAGGGCTCTGAAACCCTCGCAGCTTCACACAAATAAACATAACGTTCATGTACAGTTCCGCTCGGATTTGATACCAAAAAACTCGCCCGTTCGGTGACTACTGCCGAGCGAAGGTAAACGTACAGGCCCGGGCCGAATGAAAACGTTAGCGGTGATTCGCAAGAAGTCTCTGTTACCAACGGTGCTTTTCGCGCTGGCAGCGTTTGTCGTACCTTCTTACGGCACCGCAGCCGAAATATGTGGCGATGGCCTGTGGGCCGACGCCATGATCGGCTCATACCACGTACATCCTAAAAAACACTTTGATCAATTCAATCCGGGCGTGGGTTTGGAATGTTGGGTTTCGCCCCAGTGGGCCGTGACTGGCGGATATTTTCGAAATTCGCTTTCAGCGCCTTCATTTTATGGCGGCGGCGTGTGGGCGCCGGAGTTGACGCATTGGGGTTACGTCCGCCTCGCCGTCATGGGCGGCGTTATCTCGGGCTACGATTACGGCAAGTGGGGATTTGGCCACGATCATAAGGTCGGGCCCGTGGCTGCGCCTTTGATCATGGCCGAATACGGTCGTATCGGCGCGAATATCATCTTGATTCCGCCGATACCATCAAGCGACTTGCCTTTTACGCTGGGTTTCCAGCTTCGCGTTCGTTTTTGGTAAGCGGATCGTCATCACCTGAATCCAGTGTTTCCAGCACCGGTAAAAGCCGAATCTTCCAAGGTGAGCCTTTACGGGAGACCGAACACCTCTTAATTTTTAAAATTCACCTGCGCCAATCGGCCGTGGACCTCAAGCGTCAGCGCTTCGATGCGTTCGCTCATTTGCCGCGTGATCTCGGTGAGTTGCGTATTCTGCTCGAGCAGCGCGACGAGTTGATCCGCCTGCTTCGCCGCCTGCTTCTGGCGTTCCTCGTTCGCTGCGGCGATATCTTCCCGATGTCGGGCGTCGGCGTCCGAATTCACCTTGTCGCGATCAGCCTGCCGTGTTTGCGCGAGCAGGATCAGCGGCGCAGCATAAGCAGCCTGAAGACTAAAGGCGAGGTTGAGCAAGATAAACGGATAGATGTCGAACTTCGTCAGGCCCGCGACGTTCACCCCGATCCAGCACGCGACAATAACTGTCTGTCCGATCAGAAAACTGGGCGTGCCGAAGAACCGTGCGAAGCGTTCGGCTTTGAGCGCGAACCAGTCATCGCCGAATACCGATGAAAGATGCATGTGCGGCAGATGAAAACGCAGATGGTGGCGCTTGTCTCCACCGTGTTCGTCGGGCGGAAAAGGTTTGCTCATGGTCGCTCGCGATGAATGGAATACGTGTTGACGTTATACACATCCAGGCAAGCGAACGCATGAACGAAAAGAGTGGAAAGCGCCTACGCCTTGCCGATCTCGAACTCAAACTCCGCTACACCATCGACCCCGCCCGCAACCTTGTCGCCGCGCTTCAACGCGCCGACGCCGGCCGGCGTGCCGCTGAAAATCAGGTCGCCAGGTTTGATGACAACTGCTTGCGACACGTGGCTGATGATGTCCGCGACCGGCCAGATCATGTCGGCGAGATCGCCCGTTTGCCGCGTTGCGCCATTCACCGATAACCAGATCCTGCCGGTTCCCGGATGGCCGATTTTCTCGGCGAGATGAATGGGCGTGACGGGTGCGGATTCATCGAAACCCTTGGCCCAGTCCCAGGGCCGGCTCATTTTCTTGGCGATTGCCTGCAGGTCGCGACGCGTCAGATCGACGCCAACGCTATAACCCAGCACGTAATCGAGCGCGTCCTTGGGATCGATCCTGCTCCCCGCCTTGCCGATCGCAATCACCATTTCGATCTCGTGATGCAGGTCTTCGGTCAGCATCGGATAAGCGAGCGTTCCTGCCGCGGGCACAACGGCGTCGGTGGGTTTGGTAAAGAAGAACGGCGGTTCGCGATCCGGGTTCGCGCCCATTTCACGAGCGTGATCGGCGTAGTTGCGTCCGACGCAAAACACGCGGCGCACTGGAAACGACGCCGTCGATCCGGCGATGGGAACCGCAACGATGGGAGAAGGGGCGAAGACGTATTCGGTCATATCGGGTACTCGAAGAGATGGGGATGTCGGTGCAGAAAGGCTGCATCACCCATGAACGATATGCTTCGAGCATCTTCCATAGCAGGACAAAACCGGCCCGCGCCTTGGACTAAACTGACCGGCCCGCAAATTGCGCTGCACGGAATTGCGTCGGCGATGAACCCTCGGCCTGACGAAAGCGCCGCGTGAAATAGGCTTCATCGCGAAAGCCGACCAGGAAAGCGATGTCCTTCACGCGGCGTGTATCGTCGGCGAGCAGCGCTTTTGCGCGGCTGATTCGCTGGTCCGTGACCCATTGCACGAAAGTGCGTCCGGTTTCCTTCTTCATCAAACGCGCGACATACCCCGTCGTCAAACCGGCGGCGTCCGCGGTGGATCGCAGGGACAGCGCGTCGTCGTTCAGGTGCTTGAGTACATGGCGCATCACCTTGCTGACTGAGTCGCGGCGGCTGACGGCCCGCTCGCTGAGCGCCGCGAGTTGCAGCAACGAGTCCGCGTATCGTGCGCAAACCAGTCCGATCAACTGCAGCAGGTATCCGCGCAAGCGGCCGACGGCGCCAAATCCCCGCGTGCCATCGATGTCCATCATGACCCGAACGATGCGTTCCACCTCGGCGAGATCGGCCGGCGCGAGCTGGAAATCCAGCTCGCTCTGAAAGCGGAAGGGCGCCAGCTCCGGAAAGCGGACGACAGGAACGTTGTTCAGGTCGATACGGCCATCGTAGGCATCGATATCGAGCCCGAGGAAATCCAGCGCGAAGTTGATCACGATAAACCGCGATTGCGCCGGATGCGGGATCATATGCGCCAGATGCGGCGCGATAAACGCGACGGCTCCGGTTGGAAACGCACGGGTTACATCGCCGATATGCTGCTGCGTGTCGCCCCCCAGATTGATCTGGATCTGGAAGTAGTCGTGCTTGTGCGGTTCCGTAATCGCGGAGCGTAAGGTCTGGTCGCGAATATAAAAGTCGAGGCGATCACTGCGCTCGGGCATCGCATAGGTTCGGGACGAGCGTTTGACGATTGCGCTCATTGGCACGCATTGTTGTGCGAGATTCCGTTTCCCTTAAGGGCTGGCG
>NZ_CAXTGZ010000667.1:0-3224 GCF_964243625.1 uncultured Caballeronia sp. | reverse complement strand
AGGAGCGCAGTCTCGCGCTAAAATTGGCTGCACCTGAATCTCTACAACCAGCGCCAACTGTGCGCGAACTTGGCTCCTTCAACGACCTGCGTTACCCGCCATTCCTTCTGGTAGGCCGAGCCATCGTCGGCAAATTCGTACTCGAAGCCGACGTCTGGCTTGACATGGCGCAACTGCGGGGAAGTACCAGATCCTTAGCGCATTCTCATCCGTGAGCGCCTGCCACAAGCGTTGTAGGGGTAGAGAAAGAGTTCTTCCGTCACAAGCGGATCGTCCATTTTCGACTCCCTGTTGTTGCGTAACGCTCAGCATGGTGCCACGGTCTCGGCCGCCGCGCCCGCGACAGACTGCGCACTAGACGGACTAACACGTCCTACGTAGTGAGCGCAGGAATGTCAATGATTTACCAGTTTCCTGCCAGCGGCGAGCAAAGATGCATTGAACCGGATGCGGCAAAAAGTAAGGGGCTGGCGAATAATCATCGAACACCAGCGACACTCGATGACCTTGCGCAGCAAGGTAACCTGACGATGCAGGGTGGTGGAACTACTACGGTGCGTTCTATCAGACAGCGACGCATGAGCTCTTCCAATACGTTGACGGACGGCTTGAGCAATGGGCCAGACGTAACTATAAAATACTGTCGGGCCACAGGTGCCGTAGTGTGGAATGGCTTCGCAAGATGAAAAAGTCCGTGCCGCGGATGTCTGTTCACTTGCGTGTCATTGAGGGACCGGCTGGGTGACGGGAGCCGTATGACGCGAAAGTGTCACGTACGGTCCTGCGAGAGGTTCGGGGCGAAACTCCTCGGGCCTACTTCCCACCTCTATCGGGGGGTGGACAATGCGGGCAAAACTATTGATTTCCTGTTCAGAGCCAAGCGCGACAAATTGGCAGCGCGGCGCTTGTTCGAAAAGTCGACCGCCAAGAACGGTGTACCCGAGACGATAACCATTGACAAAAATGGCTCTAATCTGCTGCGCTGCACGCGGGAAACACCGAGCGGGAGACGCCCATCACGATCCGTCAAGTCAAGTACCTGAGTAACGTGGTCGAGCAAGACCATCGGGCCATCAAACGCATCACCCGACCGATGTTGAGCTTCAAGGATTTTCGTTGCGCCCCGCATCATCCTGTCCGACATCGAAGTAACGCATATGATCAGGAAGGCGCAGATAATCGAGAATGGAACCCATCCGTCCGCCGTCGAGCAGTTGTTCCGATGGTTATGTAAGCATCCCTTATCCATTTGGATCTGCTCATCAAGACGACCTTATCGCGACAAAACCAATCGACGTATTCAGGTAAGGAAGCCACCGCCTCATCTCTGCCAACGGTAGAGCTGCAAGCAGGTAAACCGTTAGGTACGCTGACATTTGGGCGTCAGTATTCATTTTCAACAGATGTTCTCGGCAATCAGTTTTCGGCTGGCACACATAATTGCGGGCAATTATGCCTACCACATCAACGATGTGGACCAATTAGTTAACAGTCGGATTAACACTCCGTAAAGTTCCCTTCGCGAGCCTTTTTAGGCGTTACCTTTGGTGGCCTTCTTGGTTCCTCAAATCAAGCAGGCGGATCCAATGGTTCGGCGCCGCTCGGCGGCGCGACGGGCTGCTTCCGTACGTATAGTTTCGGCCTTAACTAGGCGGCTGGACCATTTTCCGCTGGCGCGGCCTACCCGGATATCTCCTATCCAGGTGCGGAATCTCCAGCAATACTAACCACCGTTTCTAATGTAAATGCTGGCGGCGCAGGTGGAGGCAAAGATTTGCGGACATTTGGAGCAGGTGCCCGCTACCTATTCGAGCGCGCGGCAGTATTCGCGCTTTATACGAATACTCGTATCGAAGCATTGAATGGCGCTCTAACACAATGACGCCTATGATGTCGGCTTACGCTATAACTTCACTCAGGCGCTTACTGGTGGAATCGCCTACACGTAAGAGACTATACAGAGCGCAAGCTGCGGGCACCGGAATCAGCTTGAACTTAGCATTGATCACGCGTTTTCCAAACGAACGGACGGATACTTGTTGGGTGTGTACAACAAAGCAGCGGGACGTAGCGGCGCGCAAAATCTGCGGGGGCAGATAGGATCGAGCACCACATTCTTTGGCCCGTCTGGAGCCGCCGCGACGAACCAAATCGCCGCGCGCATTGGAGTCCGGCACAGGTTTTGATTCGTCGGTTGCTGGTCGGCAGACAATTTGCTGGACCACGGCTTGCCAATGGTTAGACATACGACCCAACCTTCCACGAACAATGACCGTGTCTTATGAGAGGTCGGTCGTCAAAAGGTGTTGCTAATGCCTTTAGCCCAAATCAGTATTTCCCGAAGCACTTCGACCAAAGTTTTGCATGCAATCAGCGACGTCGTGTATGACGCAATGACTAACGTTGCGAACCTCCCAAAGCACGACAAATTTCAGATCGTGTCGCGTCATGTTGCGGACGAACTGATCTATCCTCCTGATGGATTTCTCGGCATGACGAACACCGCCAATATTGTGTTCATCGAGATAACCTGGAACTCCGGCCGAACAACCGAAATCAAAAAAGCGTTTGTAGGGTTGTCGCTGACGATATCCGCGCAAGAACCGGCATTCGAAAAGAAGACATCCTGATCAATCTCATGGAAGTCGAGCGCGAGAATTGGTCCTCTGGTAACGGCGATATGCGGGACGCCCCCAAATGACCGCGTAGGGGCGGTATTCCGTTTGTCCTTACACTCGAACCTTAATCGCACCTTCCAACAAACGAATTTCATACCGTTGAAATCGATGGCTAGAGCGAGCCTCTATCGTCGACGTCAAGACGCAACGGTTGCATCTGTTTCGATGTCAGTAGTTATGGTCGATCCGATCAACTGTTTGGACTTTTTCAATCAACTTCTGCGGTTCGACATAATTTTTACCACAACCCGCATTCGCCTAAGCGCTGATTAGATGACAGATGCGGCGCCTACGGCACGATCCTGCATAAGTTGAACTCGATCCTCTCGATGCCAAACGTAAAGTGCTTAGCCGCCTCGGCCCGCGAAAGTTGACGACGCCTAATATTACGGTCCACACCCTTTGACATTTCGTTGATGCGACGGGACCATGATCGTCAAGCGCCAGCTTTGCATTCGATATGCGCAAAAATCTGCTTCCAGATCGACACTTCGTCGGTAACGAAAAATTCCGTCATTACCTTGTCTTTCGTGAGATTCGCGTGCG
>NZ_CAXTGZ010000666.1:0-3225 GCF_964243625.1 uncultured Caballeronia sp. | reverse complement strand
CGCGCGTTGGTTCGATGAGCTGGACTATTTAGCTTTTCCCGGGCGTACGGGAGTTGCTTTTCGCTATCGACGGGTCTAGGTTGCGGGGTGTCATTTTCAACAAGGACGTGCGATGCCCGTACTGCGGATCTTTTTTTCGTTGCTGCTTGCCATGCTCTTGACGCCCGGCGCGTTCGCGCAAGACGCGGATTCAGGCGCCGGACCCATCCGCACCGTAGCCGGAAGCGTGACCTTCGTTCAACAGGGAAATGGCATCGACGCGCAGCTCGACGGCACGACGTTCGACCGTTTGAGCGCGCGCCGTATCGTGCATCATGTCGAGCCGTCGGGTGCGCGAATGATCGTCGAGGCTTCCGATGGCGGTGCGCCCGAACTCCTTCTCTACGACTTCACGAAACGCCCGCCGGCAGTCGAGCGCATCGGACGGCGCATGAAGCTGACCGGCGTGTTCTGGCAGCGCGATGAAGTCGTGCTCAAGAGCGCCGAAGGCTGGTACAGGTTCCAGCGCGGGACGCTGACGAAGCTGACGTCATCGAAGACGGTTTATCACTGAGCTTGAGGAGCTTGAGGAGCTTGAGACTGGGGACGTACTGCCATCACGCGTTCGCCCGCGACCACGAAGATGCGTTCGTTGCGGGCGTTTTCATTGACCTCGTAACCGCCCGTGAACGCGCCGAACGCGGGCAGGACGCCGGCATCGGCGGCAAAGCGAAAGCACGGCAAACGCACGCTGTCGCGCCGGGTCGCCACGCGATAAACCGGGTGCTCATGCCCGGCGAGCGCAAATGCGCCCGCCACGCGCTGCGGGTAATGACACAAAGCCCACGGCCCCAGCCGATACGGCTCGTCGACCACCTCCATGCCCAGCGCCTCAGGCGGTCCGCCGGCATGACGATCGTGATTGCCTTCCACCAAGATGAGTCGCAAACCGGCATGCCGCGAACGCCACTCGGCAAGCGCGTGTAGCGTCGCTGCCGCATGTGATTCCCTCGCGTGCAGCAAGTCGCCCAGGAAGACGACGCAAACCGGTCGATGCATCGAAATCAACACATCGAGCCGGCCAAGCGTTTCCGCGGTCGATCCTTCCGGCACCGGAATTCCGCGCGCACGAAACACGGCGTCCTTGCCGAAATGCGCATCGGCGACAAACAACGTCTTGAGCACCGGATCGAATGCCGCGCGTGCTGCCGACAACACCAGCGCATGCCCGCCAACGTCCACCGTCAATGCTTCGATCATCATGCCTGCGCCGCCTTTTCCAGGTCGGCGAGCATGCGCGCGACGCGATCCGAGAGCTTTTCGGTACTCACTTTCTCGCGAAGCCGCGCGATGATCAGCGGGAATGCAAACGGCGTCGGCTTCTTTGGATGCGTGAGCGCGAGGCGGCTCGTGCTCATGCTTTGAAGCGCGG
This sequence comes from uncultured Caballeronia sp., assembly GCF_964243625.1. Classification (NCBI taxonomy): domain Bacteria; kingdom Pseudomonadati; phylum Pseudomonadota; class Betaproteobacteria; order Burkholderiales; family Burkholderiaceae; genus Caballeronia; species uncultured Caballeronia sp. Next base: position 1,814 of record NZ_CAXTGZ010000666.1, on the reverse strand, counting down.
CGCGCATACGTTCAAGTTCGAGTTCCTGCAACATCACTTCTTCCTCGGCCTGCGCGAGCAGCAGGTTGTCGCTGTCGTGCTGGCGAAAAACTTCATAGAACAATCCACTCGATGCCTGCAATTGCCGCGCGCTCTTCTGCTGCCCGGGATGACCCTGGAAGATCAGTCCGGATACGCGCGCAATCTCGCGAAAACGGCGCGCCGCGAGCTCGGACGAATTGAGGCTTGCAAGAATGTCGTGTTCGAGATTATCGGGCGAAAAGAGGCCTTCCTGAATCAGCGTTTCCCAGTCGAATGGTCGCGCCGAGAGCAACTCGAAGCCGTAATCATTCATCGATATGGAGAAAGTGCTCGGCTGATCGCGAGCGACGCGCCAGCCGATCAGCGACCCAAGACCGATGTGCGCCATGCGTCCCGCGAACGGATAACAAAACAGATGGTGCCCTTCGCGCGAACGGATCATCTCGACCAGCAGCACGCCCGGCTCCGGCAACGCGGACCACTTCGCCTGCAATTCGAGCAGCGGGCGCACGGCCAGCATTTCGGGTTCATCGTAGACGCCGTTGACGGCCCGCGCGAGCATCATCAGTGTAGCTTCGGCAAGTTCGGACGAAAGCGGCATGCGGCTGCCGGCCCATTGCGGCATCGCGCCGCGCGATGACGTCGCGCGCTTCACATACGCAGTCATGTCGCGCACGCGGATCAGTTCCAGCGCGCGTCCGCCGAAGGTGAAGACATCGCCGGGTTTCAGGCGCGAGATGAACGACTCTTCCATCGACCCGATCCGGCCGCCCGTCATGTACGCCACGTTGATGGTCGCGTTCGCGACGATCGTGCCGACATTGTTCCGGTGGCGCCGGATCAGGTCCTCACGCGGCACGCGATACACGCCGTCGGCATCGGGCGTCACGCGATGAAAGTCCGGGTACGCCGCGAGCGATGCGCCACCGCGCTCCACGAAGGCCAGCGCCCAATTGAATTCCTGCTGCGTGAGGTCGCGATACGCGTAGGTCGTGCGGACTTCGTCGAAGAGATCTGGCGCGTTGAAGCCCCCGCCAATGGCAATCGTCACCAGATGCTGCACGAGGACATCGAGCGGCTTGTAGGGCATCTCACGGCCTTCTATGTGCCGTTCTTCAACCGCCCATCGCGCGGCGGCGGCTTCCACGAGTTCGAGCGCGTGTGTCGGAACGATGGTCACGCGCGATGCGCGCCCCGGCGAATGTCCCGAGCGTCCCGCGCGCTGCATCAAACGTGCGACGCCCTTCGGCGAGCCGATCTGGAACACCCGGTCGACCGGCAGGAAGTCGACGCCGAGATCCAGGCTCGATGTACACACCACCGCTTTGAGCTGGCCGTTCTTCAGGCCCAGCTCGACCCATTCGCGGACTTCCTTGTCGAGCGAACCGTGATGCAGCGCGATCAGACCGGCCCAATCGGGCCGCAGGTCCAGCAGCGCCCTATACCAGATCTCCGACTGCGAGCGCGTGTTGGTGAAGACGAGCGAACTGCGCGCTTGATCGATTTCAGCGGCAACGGGTTCGACCTGCCTCACACCCAGATGACCGCCCCAGGGAAAGCGCTCGATGGTGTCAGGTATGAGCGTATCGACGATCAGCGTTTTCGGCTGCGCGCCGCGCACCGCAACGCGCGGCGTTTTCACGGGCGCGAGCAACGCGTCCTTCGCCAGTTCGAGATTGCCGAGCGTCGCCGATAAACCCCAGACCTGCAGCCCGGGCCGCCAATGCGCGAGACGTGCCAGCGCGAGTTGCGTTTGCGTGCCGCGTTTGTTGCCCAGCAACTCATGCCATTCA
>NZ_CAXTGZ010000665.1:0-3227 GCF_964243625.1 uncultured Caballeronia sp. | reverse complement strand
CACGTTTGAGCGAGCACGATGTCGCGGGCGCCTCCGGACTGAATCATGATGTACACCACGTCGTCGGCCGTCTCATTCCTGACGTGATGCATGACACCCGGTTCGACCGTGTGATGATCGAAAACTTGGGTTCTGTCGATCAGATCGCCGATTTTCTTTTCGACGGTCAACACGCCTCGAACGACGACAAAGCGGTCACGCACGGTCGTATGGAAGTGCCATTGCGTTTCGCCGCCGGCGCGGACCGTGGTCCTGGAGACGCTGTAGTCTTCCTCTGTCAGCAAGGTTTCGTAGAGAACCTTGCTGTTTGCGAGCGGGAAGTTTGTATCTGTCATTTGAGCTCCTTATGTCTCGCAGATGCGATGAACTATTCGTTGACGCGGCCTTAATGTAATTTCGGCGACGTTCCACGGGTAGCGATAAATTTGTGCACAATGCTGTGAGTTAAATCGACGTCCAAACCGCATGCGCCGACTTCCCCCGCTCAACGCGCTTCGCGCCTTTGACGCAGCCGCCCGGCAGTTCAGCATCTCGGCCGCCGCGCAGGAACTGCACGTGACCCACAGCGCCGTGAGCCATCAAGTTCGCCAACTGGAGGAGTGGCTCGGCAAATCCCTGTTTGTGCGCCACGCGGGCGGCGTGCGGTTGACCGATGAAGGGCAGAGCCTGAAGCAGGCCGCCGACCAGATTTTTACGCTGCTGGAGACCCGTTGTGCGGAGATCGCGCAGCACGCGCCGATAGCCGAAATCGTGCTGGGCGCTCCGGGCAGCTTCCTGTCGAACTGGCTCATTGCGCGGCTCGAGCGGTTCGAGGCGGCCAATCTGGACATCCGGGTCCGCTTGCAGACGAGTACGTCGATGGACGATCTGCAGCGAGATGTCGTTGATTGCCTGATCGTCAGCGACCGAACTTGGCCGGCGGATGTCGAGGCCGCGACCCTCTTCGAAGAAACCGTCGGTCCTGTCTGCGCGCCGGACTGGCCTCATGACATTGCGACGCCGACAGATCTGATCGGTCAGCCGCTCCTGCATACGACTTCGCGTCCACACGCGTGGGCGGAGTGGGCGGCTCGGAATGGAGTGGATCCAGCGCTGTTTGCGAGCGGTCGTCGGTTTGACCACTTGTCGTTGCTTCTGGAAGCGGCGGCCGCCGGTCTTGGCGTTGCGATCGCGCCTGCGTTACTGGTCGAGCGCGAGTTATCGAAGGAAAGATTGATCGCTCCACTCGGGTTCGGACCGAGCGACGCCTTTTTCGCTTTCTGCACGATGCGCGGCCGGCCCGACAAAGCACTTCTCCGCCTGCGCGAGTGGCTCAAGACGCAGAGGCTGCATACGGCGACAACCACCTGATTTGAAGTGGGCGCCTCCGGCAGCCGACCGAAAAACCGGAACCGCAATGTGGAGCGATCAATTGCGCGAGTCGATGCGGACAAGCAGACACGCGAAAGCATTCGCCATCGCCTGCTAAGATGGGTTTTCGAAATCATGACAACCAAGCGAGCTTTATGCGCACTACGGTGCCAGACGATGCTGTGCGACCATCCGTGGCCATGGTCGACCCACCGCCGGTGCTGCACTGGTCATCCAAAGGGGGCGCGCACGCCACGCCCGAAACGCGTGAGGAGCGTACGCCATGCCGGTCTCCGAAATACGGATCAACGGCGATACCTCGCGTCGTCTGGACTTACTGGAATGGGACGCCACTGCCGCGTATCGTCGATGCTTGCTTGCTGAGTTGGCGCAGACACTTGACGGGATACCGTGTTCGGTTGCTAGGTCCCGACAGTCTGCCGTCAGGCCTGCCGCCGTTGCCACGCGGTTTTGCGCTGTGGGCGCCACAGGTTCAATCGGACTGGGTAAGGCTGGCAGTATTGACGACGTTCGGAGGCGTCTGGATGGACGCGACGACGCTTTTGTCCAGCTTGCCGCACACCTCGGCATCAGCAGACGACAAGATGCCTTCCTCGCCGCTATCCTTTGTCGAGGCTCTGGACACGCTCGACCGGCCGGATCTTGTCGGCTATTTCAATTCGGAGCGCACGTACGACACGGCGTATCCAATGCTGGAGAACTGGTTTTTGGCGGCGCCTGCGCGTAGTGTCTTCATGATGCACTGGTTCCATACCTTCAGTGCCATGCTCATGCCGGACGGCCGCAGCGATATTGACCACGTAGTGAAGGGAGTGACGATCCCGGCCTTGTTGCAGGGTTTCAGCCATGCGCCCCAATATTTCGCCTGCCATGCAGCGGCACAGTGGGTCATGCGGCAACACGGCGGACGACTCGCGTTGATACCGGCCGAACTGGATGCATTCCTGGAACCTCATTCACGCGGGTGGGACTCTGAGCGCGTGTGCAACTGGTTGTGCGATGCGTCCGCGGATGGGAAGCGACCATCGGCAAGACCGCTGACCAAACTGATCAGCTTGCTGTGGCGTCCGCTGGAGGAGCGGTTGCAGCGCGGGGATTTCCACCGCGAGTCGATCCTTGGGGAACTCGGCTCCGCCTCGCATGCGTGACAATCGAACGCGATTACGAATACGCGGCCGTTCACGGCAAGCTTCCAAAAGGATTAAGGGTTAACACTTAGTTTCAACAATAATGCTTTGTCCTGTCGATGCTTAATACGGTGCGGCCCCCGGTCTAGACTTCAATCACTGAAACGCAAACGGGTGTTTGCGAAAAACCAAGTCTGGAGGTAAAGCATCATGAAACTCGTTCAATCGCTCATCGTTGCCGTTGCGTTGGTCGTTCCGGCTGTCTCGTCTTTCGCTCAATCAAATCAACCCGTAACCCGCGCCGAAGTGAAGGCGCAACTGGTCCAACTGGAAAAAGCAGGCTATAACCCGACTGGCGATCAAACGCAATATCCGGCCAATATTCAAGCGGCTGAAACGCGCGTGAACAGCGACAACGTGGCAGCCAGCGGTTTTGGCGGCGTGGCCGATGGCGCATCGGCATCGGGTAGCCATCATTCACTGCGCGCGGTCGAAGGCGATGTTGCTCGCGTCGGTCACAAGATTGGCTCGTCGGTCCGCCCGGATGCCAACGATGGAATGCAACCGGTGTATTTCGGTTCGTAAGGATTGAGACTGGTCAAAGATGCAAACTGAAGGCGCGCAAAAGATTGCGCGCCTTGTTTTTGTAAGCGCTGGACCGGCAATCGGCGTTGTCTGCCCAGCCGATTGCCGCGGCCGCCTCCGGTTCGCATTAAATGAGACCAGCCA
>NZ_CAXTGZ010000664.1:0-3230 GCF_964243625.1 uncultured Caballeronia sp. | reverse complement strand
GAGCCTCTTCGATCAAACCGGTGAAAGCACCGTGTTCAACAGCAGTGCGTCCGACTGGAGCGATCAATGACCATGCCGGCAAAGAGGCTCAAGACGCTGCTGGTGGTATCGGTGGTGCTCAATATTTTTCTGCTCGGCACGATCGGCGGCGGCACGTACCGGTGGATCGAAAAGCAGAAGGCCGATGCCATCGCGCAGCAGCGCGGCTTGCGTTTTGCCGCCGCGGAATTGCCGCAGGAACGCCGCGAGCAACTGCACGACGCGCTCAGGCAGACGCGCCGTGACAGCCTGCCGCTCGTGTTGAGCGCGCGAGCGGGACGTATCGATGTCGTGCAGGCGCTGCAGGCGCCGCAATTCGACCGTGCGACGCTCGATGCCGCCCTCGCCCGCACGCGTGATGCCGACATTGCCGTGCGTTCGCGCGTGGAAGGCACGGTGGCGGATTTCGCCGCGACGCTCACCGCAGACGAACGGCTGAAACTCGTCGATGCGTTGCAGCGTCACGGGCCGCTGCATGTCGGTCCCGCACCGAAAAAATAACCGCCAGGAACGCGACGGATTCACGTTGCCTCCACGTTTAAGCAGCATGACAATTTGAAACGTGGGGAGCACATGACCGACGTCACACCCGCCGCGATCGCGATGAACCGCTTCGGACTCGGCGCCCGCGCAGGAGAAACGGCGCCCGCCGATCCGAAGCAATGGCTCGCCGCGCAGCTCACAGGCGCAACCTATCAGCCCGTGCCGCCCGCGCTTGAAAATCAGCCATCGAGCAGCGTACTCGCCGCGGAGTTTGCCGAACGTCAGGTTGCGATCCGTGCTGCCGGCGCCGACGATAAAAAAGGCGTGCGCAAGGCCTACAACGAGAAACTGCGCGATACGTATCGCGCGGCCGTGAACGCACGCTTCACCAGTGCGTTGCAGACGCAGGCGCCGTTTATCGAAAGGCTGGTGGCGTTCTGGGCGAATCACTTTGCGGTATCCGTGGAGAAACCGGCAGTCGGCATGCTCGCCGGATCATTCGAAACAGAGGCCATTCGTCCGCACGTGCTTGGCCGTTTCGAGGACATGCTGGTCGCCGCCGAACGTCATCCGGCCATGCAGATTTTCCTCGATCAGGCGCGCTCGGTCGGCCCGGATAGTCCTGCAGCAGAACGCGCCGCCGCGCGGCATCCGGAGAACAGGCCCGGGCTCAACGAAAATCTCGCTCGCGAGATCATGGAGTTGCATACGCTCGGCGTGCGCAGCGGCTACGCGCAGGAAGACGTCACGGAATTCGCGCGGGCGCTGACGGGGTGGAGTATCGGCGGGATGGGAGGGGGTCCGCGTCGTAACGACGCCGCGCCCGGCCAGTTCGTGTTTCGCGAACCGCAACACGAACCGGGTGCACGCACGGTCATGGGTCGCCAGTACGATCAGCCCGGCGAGCAACAGGCACTTGCCGTGCTGCATGATCTGGCGGCTTCGCCCGCAACGGCGCAGCATATCGCCGGCAAACTCGCACGGCATTTTGTCGCCGATAACCCGCCGCCATCGCTCGTCGAACGCCTCGCCGGTGTATTCAGCGCCACGAACGGTGACCTGCCGAGCGTGTATCAGGTGCTGATCGATTCGCCGGAAGCGTGGTCGCCCGTCGATGCCAAGTTCAAGACGCCGTGGGACTGGACCGTCTCGTCCATGCGAGGCCTGGGTCATGACGATATCGGCGCCTTGCAGATCGCGCCTTTGCTCACGCAGCTCGGCCAGCCGGTGTGGCGCCCGGGCTCCCCTGCCGGCTACGACGATATCGCCGCGAGTTGGGCCGCCCCCGATGCGCTCGTGCGCCGCGTAGAAATGGCCCAGCGCTTCGCCGCGCGCGTGGGCGATACGCTCGATGCCCGTACACTCGGCAATCAGTTGCTTGCCGGATCGCTCAGCGATGCTACGGCATCCGAACTATCCCGCGCCGAAAGCGCGCCGACCGCGCTTGCACTCCTGCTGGTTTCCCCCGATTTTCAAAGGAGATGACGCCATGATCTCGCGTCGAAATTTCTTGTGGTGCGCAGGTGCCGGCGTTGGCTCGATGCTGGTCGGATCGCGCATGGCGTTTGCATCGGTGGAATCGGACCGGCGTTTTGTGTTCGTGATCCAGCGCGGCGCCGCCGATGGACTCAACATCGTCGTGCCCTATGCCGATCCTGCTTACGCGAAGCTGCGCGGCGCGCTGGCAATCGATCCGTCGTCCGCGACGAAACTCGATGGCACGTTCGCGCTGCATCCATCACTGGTCGAAACCGCGAAGATGTACGCCGCGCAACAGGCGTTGTTCGTGCACGCGGTGGCATCGCCGTACCGGGACCGCTCGCACTTCGACGGCCAGAATGTGCTCGAAACCGGCGGGACCGCCCCGTACCAGATGAAGGACGGCTGGCTGAACCGGCTTGTTTCGATGCTGCCGGCAGCGAAGGCAAACGCCATTGCGCTTGCGCCCACGGTTCCGCTGGCGCTGCGCGGCCGCGCCGACGTGACTTCATATGCGCCGTCCGGACTTCCGCAAGCGCCCGACGATCTGCTTGTACGCGTCACGCAGCTCTATTCCGGCGATGCACAGCTTCACGCGCTCTGGACCTCCGCCATGGACGCACGCGGCCTCGCCGCCGATGCCGGCGCACGCCAGGACCCCGCGAGCCTCGGCAAGCTTGCCGCGAGCTTCCTGGGACGTCCCGACGGACCGCGCATAGCGATGATCGAAACTGGCGGATGGGACACGCACACCGCGCAGAACCAGCGGCTCGGCGCGCAGCTAAAGGCGCTCGACACCATGATGGCCGCGATGCGCGACGAACTCGGCGACCATTGGGCCAACACGACGGTGCTGGTCGCCACAGAATTCGGACGCATGGCCGCGGCGAACGGGACGGGCGGGACGGACCACGGGACGGCATCGGCGGCAATGCTGCTGGGCGGCGGCGTGCAAGGCGGCAGGATTCTTGCGGACTGGCCGGGGCTTGCGCCGTCGGCGCTTTACCAGGGGCGCGATTTGCGGCCGACGCTCGGGCTCGACTCGTTGATTGCAGCGGCGGCCGGCGAGACGTTTGGTCTCGATCCGGCGCGGGTCAGAGCAACGCTGTTCAATCAGAAAGCTGCAAGCCCGATGTCGACGCGGCTGCTTCGGACCTGAGTTTCTCAAACGTTCTAAAAGTCTTAAGTTCTTAATGAACATTTAGATGCCGTGCCACGGGCGACCAAGC
>NZ_CAXTGZ010000663.1:0-3233 GCF_964243625.1 uncultured Caballeronia sp. | reverse complement strand
GCGTTCGTCGCGCGGGACGAGATCGAGTTCGCCGGTTTCGGTGCGCAGGCGGTCGTTGGTCATGGCTTCGAGCGCGTAAAGCGCCTCGAAATCGTCCGGCGACGCCACGCGATCGAACAGATTGACTGCCGGAAACCGCGTCGGGATCACGCGGTACGCCGGCGACCAATCCAGCGCGCCGTGCGGCCAGCGCGCGCGCCAGTTGTCTTGCAAGAACGGTTCAGTCACGCCCAGCCGCCTCGCATTGCATCCAGATATTGCCGCACCGCCACCAGGTCGCTCACATTGCCCGCCAGCATGCGGTCGAGCGCGCGCCGTCCGCCGAAGGGCGGCGCGGTATTCGCGCGCTTGATCCAGCCATCGGACGCTTCGGGTTGGGGCAACAGGATTTGCAGCGCTTTGTAGATGCCGAGAATCAGCGAGAGCCGCTCGAGCGTGTCGCGGCCAAGGCGCGCGGTTTCCGGCGCACCTTTCCATTTGAAGAACGTTGAACGGCCGGGAGAGCCGAGCAAAACAATTTGTTCGTCGGCGGAAAGGGTCCAGTCACTCGCGATATTGAAAAACGCGCGCAGACCGGCCGCGGACATATCGGCAATGGACGGTTGGGGCGCCGGTAAGGGGCGCGGGACGCGTTGAGCGCGGGGCATGGGATGAGTCTCTTTTTGAACTGTAATTGTATATTAGTCCATTTATGGACTTAATCAAGTTCTTTTGAGAATCTGCCTTCACCCACCCGTCAGTCAGATGCTTCCGTCGGAATCCGTCGGTCCGTAGCGCCGCCCGGTTATATGCGCGCGAAGCACTTCCGCAATTTCCGATGTCGTGAATTCCGCCGGCACCACGCTCAACTGGCTGCACGGATCGCTCTTGCGCGCCCATTCAACCATCCTGTACGCCTTGCCCCAGGGCCGCTCGACGGCTTCGGACAGGCGGCACTGATGCAACGGCAATGCGTGCTCGGTTTTCATCGTCGATTTGATGTTCTGAAACGATGCGCTGGCGGCCATGGCGTGTCCTCGCGTGAAAGCCCCGGTGGAAAAGGCGCCAGAGACTGGCGGTATTGAAAGCTCGCGTTTTGAAATGTGCCCTCCGACAATTAAGCGCAGCTTAAATGCGACGGGTTTACACGCATACTTCCCTTCCCACGCGAACGCCGCACGCAAGTCTCACCAAGACTTTTCTCCCGCGCGGCATTACTGTATATTCATACAGGTTGATGCTCTTGCATAGACACGAAATGAACCGTCCTGATACTCATTCTTCTGCTGAGGCCGCCGCGCTCGCGCGCTATGTGCAGGCAACGCGCGCGGTATCGGCAGCGTTCGACGCCACCCGCGCCGAACCGGAACCCGGCGCTGGCGGCGGCACGGTCGCTCTGGCGCTGCAGAGGCTTGACAGCGCCTTGCTTGAGCTCGACACATCGCAGCGCTCGCTCGACGCTATACTTTCGCGCGCTGGTGGACACTGAACAATCTGGAGCGTTTGCTGTGAGACCTGTTTTATCCGCACTTTCCTCGAACGTCGCGCTTGCTTTGCTGGCTGGTTCCATGAGTTTCGGCTCTGCCGCGGCCGTGGCTGCCGAACGTTATGTCGAAGTCTGGAATCCGCCCGAGTCGCAGTTGCATACGCCGAAGACCAGGACGCGCAGCGTCGTGTCGGCGCAAGCAAAGAAAAAGCGCAAGGGCGGACCGGCCGTCAAGCAAGTCGCCGACAGAACCACGACCCCGCCGCCGGCATTGACGGTTGCGCCTTCGGCATCTCCCTCAAGTACGGGGCGCGCGAAGACCGCGCCGAAAGGGATCGACTCGTTGCCCAAGCTGCCGCCGCTGATCGGCCCGGACGGGCGCGTGCTTCGCGTGTAATTTCGGCCACCCAGTACAGTTAGAACGCCGAACGCACCACGCCGCCGTCCACGCGCAACGCCGCGCCGTTCGTGGCCGATGACGCTTCGGAACACACATACACCACCATGTTCGCGACTTCTTCGGTGGTCGCGAACCGCTTGATCAGCGAACTCGGCCGTTCAGTTTCGAAGAAGCCTTTCTCGAACTCGGCGAATGTCTTGTCGCCCATGCCTTTGGCGGCCATTTCATCAAGTCCGTCCGAGTGCGTCGGACCCGGCAACACTGCATTCACGGTGACGCCCGTGCCCGCACAATCCTCAGCAAGTCCACGCGACAAACCCAGTTGCGCCGTCTTCGTCACGCCGTAGTGGATCATCTCCACGGGGATCTGAATCCCGCTTTCGCTGCTGATGAACACCACGCGGCCCCAGTTCTTCTCTTTCATCTTCGGCAAGTACGCGCGTGAAAGACGCACGCCGGACATGACGTTGGTATCGAAGAAACGTTGCCAGTCTTCGTCCGGAATGTCGGCGAACGGCTTGGGATCGAAGATCCCGAGGTTGTTCACGAGTACATCCACGACCGGATACTGTGCGACGACCGCCTTGACCTGGGCAGCATCGGAGAGATCGCCGGCGAAACCTTCGACATTCGCATCGGGTACGGCAGCCTTGAGCTTCGCGATGGCTTCATCCACCGACGCTTGTTTGCGTCCGCTTACGATCACATGCGCGCCTTCACGCGCAAGGCCGGTGGCAATTGCGAGGCCAATGCCTTTCGTCGATCCCGATACGAGTGCGAGCTTGCCTTCGAGATGGAGGTCCATGAAGTCGATACTCCTTGAAATGGGTTGGCAATGTAAATCGCCCGCCGGCAGGAACGTTCCCTTGACGGCGGGCGATGACGCTATGGCCCGAACTGCAACTGCCTGCTTGCACCGCTGCGTTTGGCCGGATGCGGTAGGCGCGGCTTGTTAAGCCGCGGCCATCGAGTTATAGCCGGCCCATGAGCAGCAGCACGATCACGATGATCAGCACCACGCCCAAAATCCCGCTTGGGCCATAGCCCCAGCTACGGCTGTGCGGCCACGACGGAAATGCGCCGAGCAGCAACAGGATCAAAACCACCAGCAAGATTGTTCCGATAGTCATTCCACTTCTCCTTAATTATTGGCGTCTGCTGAAGAGTGAATGGCGATGCCGCATGCGGGGCGGCGTGGGTAGCGGCGGTGGTGAAGCATGTTGTGTCCCGCATCACCGATACCCTCGCGATTGCCCGTTGCTTTTAGCAAGCGTTGTGCCATCGGCGCAAAGGCTTGTTGGGTATGGGTCGGGATCAAAACTCGATAGCGGCGCGGACAAAAGCCGGTCAGCGGTCGGGAAAATTTGC
>NZ_CAXTGZ010000662.1:0-3241 GCF_964243625.1 uncultured Caballeronia sp. | reverse complement strand
CGTAGTTCGTACTTCACGGGGTGCTCGTGATTGGGATTAGTCGCTTCACCACAGTGCCTGTCTTCTTTTCGTTCGCCCTCCAGACCGTGAAGATCTGCTACGCGTTCGCTCATCTTAGTTGTGACCGGATCAAGCCTAACGCGCAGGTATCGGCGTCTGTATGGATGATTCACCATATCGAATTTTCTTAGAATTGGGCGATGGCCTGCATGCCGACCGTCACACGCGAGGTAGGGAATCCGCTGGGCTTGTAGAGCGGTGTTCCGACAAACAGGTCATACGAGAGGCCGACGACGCGTGCAGGCAGGCCACCTCGAATGCCGATCACCGCACCCGCCAGTTGTGTCCCTGCGAGAAATGCCGTATTCGGTCCGAAGACGCGCCCGTAGTCGATCCCCGCATATAGCATTTGGCCTGTCTTGAACACCGGCCATTGCAGTTCGTTGCGCCAAAAAAAACCTCGTTCCGCCGCCAGCATCGTTTCACCGTCAAAACCGCGCACCGTGTAGCGACTGCCGATGGTCAAGTCATCGAGGTAGAACAGCGCGTCATTGGTGAACTGCGCGTGCACCGTCGTAACGTAGCGGAAAGTTTGTCTGGCGACGGCGAACGGCACGGACAGGTTCCCATCGAGCACGGCCATGTGAAAACGGTATGTCGGACCGCTGGGAAACGGATCATCTGTCGCGCCGAGGCCACCAATACCGTGACGATACGCAAGGGTTCCATCGAACTGCGATGCGCCAAAGTAGTGACGGTCGGTCAGCCCCGCTTCAATGAACGTGTTGTTGCGGCGTTGCTGCGGCATGTCCGTGTCATCGATGAAACTTTGACCGAAGCGCTTTGATAACTGAAACTCCACGCCGAACACGTCGCTTTGACTGCGACTCAGCACGCGCGCCAGTCTGAGCGTCGCCGTTTGCGAATTACCGCTCGATACGAACGTCTGGTTCACGCCCGCGATCTGCTGATAATAGGTGTTGGCGTTGCCGGACAGCGTTGCTATCCAATAACCCCATGGAACGGAGTACGAACCGTTAAAGCCGTGCGAACCAAGGGACTTGTTGCCGAACGAGAGGTCTTGATTTGCGCCTACCGTGAAGACGTCGTTCAGGCCGAGCGGGTTATCGATGCCGAGGCTCACGTTGCCTTGCCATTTGCCGGTCGCGTCCGTGCCAGAATTATCGATGGATGCGACGAAGCTCCACGGCTTCAAACGCTTGACGGTCACGACGACGTCGCTTTCGCCAGGATTGCCGGTCGGCTCGATCTTCATGTCCACGTCCTGCGATGCAACGCGCTTCATCTGCTCCAGACCTTGTTCGAGGTCGCGCAAGTCCAGGAGGTCGCCGTCGCGTGCGGGGAATGCGGATCTCAGGGTGCCGCGCGTGTTGGGATCGGCGAAGCGGATCTGGCGCACGACGCCGGGAACGAGGGCGAGTGTGAGCGTGCGTTTCGAGAGGTCCTGCTCGGGCAGCAGAAGCCGCGTGGTCACGTAGCCTCGCGAGAGGATCGTCTGCTGCAGCGCCTTTGCCAGTGTGTCGATACCGACCTTGCCAATGCATTCGCCCTTGTAGTGGTCGAGCCACTCGCGAGCGAACGCGAAGGGGTCCAAGGGCAAGGCCGAAGCTCCCTTGCTGTGGATGGTGTCGGGCAGTGTTGTGGGGACATCGAGCCTGAACGTATCGATGCGAAAGCACGGATCTTCCTTTGGCAGAAGCGGGAATCCTTCCGACGTCGGAAGGGTGGAACGTACCGCTGGCGCTTGAACGACTGCGTCGCGCTGCTGTGCGGCGCGTTGCTGCTGAATCTGTTGATTCTGCTCGGCGTTGGCACGGGCGGCTGCGGCTTCATCTGCGGGCGTGGGCGTGGGCTGTGCGTTCGACGCAAGCGATACCAGGGCTGCGAGCGGTAGCACCGCCAGCCTCTTTCGAATTTTCATAGTGTTTAAGTCAGATGACTAAGGCTACAGTTCAATAGCGTTGGCGTAATCGTCCATCAGGACCGACGTCATAAAAGCAGGGTTACTCAGTACAACGATCCCGTCGAGCAGGTGGCTGAGCCTGTCCATTTCCCGGCAAAACTCCTGTACATGCGCGGAATGCAGGATCAACGCAAAGGGCTTATTCCCGCGTTCCAGAAAGTAGTTAGGAATGCTGTTTTCAATTAAAGCCCCGATACTGCATGCAATTTGCTTTTGCTTCATTCACGTCCCGTGATGTTTTGATACCAACCAAAGTCTGTTTATTGGGTACGCACGGACAGATCGACGTCGGCCAGTTGAATTGCTAACTAGCCAAGTCGCCGCGACAGCCAGTGACTGGCAAACGTAAGCGACGTCAATACTGTCAGTCGCGTGCGTTTCGCAACGGTGGTGACTTGAAGCGCGCCTCGCTCAATAACATCGAATCCGTCTGTCACTGAAGACATCAATGCTGTCCCGCTGAGCTTTCAATTCAGGGTTTGAACCACGGTCCAAAACTTTCAGGGTCGTCACTTAACATCCCGGCCTTGCGCAAAGGCTTTGGCAAATACTTGACCAACACCACCAGCAAAACTATAAAAAATGGAAGACCAATACCGAACACAGAGATACTGTCACTTAGCCCAATTACCTTTCGACATATGCCGACTACAATAACCGTATAGAACCCGGCACTAAATACAGATGCAAGACTAATCACGAACCAGGTTTGAAGCATTGCATAAAGACGCTGCCAGTTCATTTCTGGTCTCCGGCACGACGAATGTCATTAATAACGGTTGTCCCCTTCGAACCCACTCCGAACAGTAGAATTGCCTGATTCGTACCATATGGAAGCGCCTGATTAACAAACGGAATCAAGCGGTTGTTGTTGATATTCGGCACCATCACGTCGAACATCGAACCCGGACGGTTCAGGCCATCAGCAACACCCATCTTAAGTGGGACTGGAGCTTTTAACGCCAGAATTGCTCCTGCGACGTTCAACCCATCGTATGCTATGTCACCCCATCCAGCCGGCAATGCCTGATTGAAGCCCCATCGCAAAGGATTAACTCCCGACGAGTTGATGCCGTTATATCGGTTGTACAACCCGTCTGCGCCTTCCGCCATATCACTCAACCCAAAAGCGATCATTGCCGTACCGGGAACGCAGCCGGCGCCGGTCGTACACAATCCCGCTCCGGTTTTGGCCGTCACGCCACCAATGACCACTTTGGCAGAATCTTTCGCTACACCCAACGGATCACTCTGAAC
>NZ_CAXTGZ010000661.1:0-3243 GCF_964243625.1 uncultured Caballeronia sp. | reverse complement strand
GCCCTGATGATCGAAGCCGAGTCTGTCGAGGCGCGCTGGAACGCGCAGGTCGGCGTGGTGCAGTCCTTGCTCGACGCCCGCACGTCATTAAACGACAAGGGAATGGTCGTGGCCGCTTCGCTGGAGACGCTTCGCCACCTGCAGGGAACCCTCACGAGATTGCAGGGCGATAAGCCACTCGTCTTCCCGGAAGTCAACGCCGCGATCGTGGCCAGCGTCGTGGCGGACTGGACCGGCATTCCCGCCGGCCGGATGATGACCGATGAACTCGCGGCAGTGACTTCACTGCCTGCCACGCTGGAAAAACGTGTCATTGGTCAGTACGACGCCTTGCGCCAGATCTGCGAACGCGTGCAAACGGCGCGTGCAGGGTTGACCGATCCTGGCAAACCAATTGGCGTCTTCCTGTTAGCAGGCCCGTCTGGCGTCGGCAAAACCGAAACCGCGCTGGCGCTTGCCGAAGCGCTCTATGGCGGTGAGCAGAACCTGATCACGATCAACATGAGCGAGTATCAGGAAGCGCATACCGTGTCGGGCCTCAAAGGCGCGCCGCCCGGCTACGTTGGTTACGGCGAAGGTGGCGTGCTCACGGAAGCGGTCCGTCGTCGTCCCTATTCGGTCGTTCTGCTCGATGAAATTGAGAAGGCGCATCCGGACGTTCGTGAACTGTTCTTCCAGGCGTTCGACAAGGGTCGCATGGAAGATGGCGATGGCCGCCTCATCGACTTCCGAAACACGACGATCCTGCTCACCAGCAATGTGGGCGCCGAGCTGACATCAAGCCTGTGTGCAGACCCCGCGCTAATGCCTGACGGCGAAGGTCTACGCAGCGCGTTGACGCCTGAACTTCTCAAGGAATTTCCGGCTGCGTTCATCGGAAGGCTGACGGTTGTTCCGTATCTGCCGCTCACCAACGAGACGCTCGCGAACATCGTGCGTTTGCATCTGGATCACGTTGTCAAGCGTATGGCCGACACGCACCAGATAACGCTCGCCTATGCCGGACGTGTCGTCGATCACATCGTCGAACGTTGTCAGGTTCAGGAGACCGGCGCGCGCGTGCTGATCGGTTTCATCGAACAGCATGTCCTGCCGAAACTCTCCGCGTTGTGGTTCGACGCGCTGGCCACGAAAACGCCCATTGCACGCATAGATATTGACGTCGCACAGGCCGAGCATGAAAGGCAATCGGTACTCGTCTTTCGCTAATTGAGCCGGGGGAGTCCTTTCACGCCCTGGACACCAGGCTGAGAAATACCCATCTACCACGCAGTTTCATTCGCCCCGATTAGGAGTCGTGCATGTCCAACGCCAACAGTTCACAGAAATTCATCGGCCGTAATCGCGCCCCCCGTGTACAAATCGAATACGACGTCGAGGTCTACGGCTCAGAAAAGAAAGTCGAGTTGCCGTTCGTCATGGGCGTGCTGGCCGACTTGTCCGGCAAGCCGACCGAACCGCTGCCGGCCGTGTCCGATCGCAAGTTCCTGGACATCGATATCGACAATTTCGATGAACGCATGAAAGCGATCAAGCCGCGCGTGTCGTTCGGCGTGGCGAATACGCTGACGGGCGATGGACACCTGATGGTCGATATGACCTTCGAAAGCATTGAGGACTTTTCACCGGCGGCCGTCGCCCGCAAGGTGGATTCGCTCGCACAGTTGCTCGAAGCGCGCACGCAACTGGCCAACCTTCAAACCTATATGGATGGCAAGTCTGGCGCGGAAGGTCTGGTGAACAAGCTCCTCCAGGACCCGACGCTGCTCAAGGCGCTTGCTTCGTCCGCCAAGCCGCAACCGGCTGCTGATGCGGCAGAGCCGGCCTAAAAACCCCGTTACAACATCCCCGACTTCCCGCGCAATCAGGACCCTAGGAACTCAAATGGCAAAGCAAGCAGCCCAAGCCGAAGCGGCCGGCACACACGGTACCCAGACCTACAGCGAATTCACGAACCTGCTCGCACAAGAGTTCAAGCCCAAGACCGAACAGGCCCGCGAAGCAGTCGAGTTTGCAGTCAGGACGCTGGCCGAGCAAGCGCTCCAGCGATCGATCACCATCAGCGATGACGCGTACAAAAGCATTGAAGCGATCATCGCCGGGATCGATCACAAGCTGTCGGAACAAATCAACTTGATCGTGCACCACGGCGAATTCCAGAAGCTGGAATCAGCGTGGCGCGGTCTGCATCATCTCGTGTCGAACTCCGAAACCGACGAGAAGCTCAAGATTCGATTCATGGATATCTCGAAGGAAGAGTTGCGACGCACCATGAAGCGCTACAAGGGCGCAGCGTGGGATCAAAGCCCGCTCTTCAAGCAGATTTATGAAGAAGAGTACGGCCAGTTGGGCGGTGAACCTTATGGTTGCCTGGTCGCCGATTACTACTTCGACCATACCCCGCCCGATGTGGATCTGCTCGGCTCGATCGCCAAGGTGTCGGCGGCTTCGCATACGCCGTTCATTTCGGGCGCATCGCCATCAGTACTGCAAATGGAATCGTGGCAGGAACTGGCCAACCCTCGTGACCTGACGAAGATCTTCGCGCAGAACCTCGAATACGCGCCGTGGAATTCGCTGCGCAACACAGAAGATGCGCGTTATATCGGCCTTGCAATGCCGCGTTTTTTGTCGCGTCTGCCGTACGGTGCAAAGACCAATCCCGTCGATGAGTTCGACTTCGAAGAAGACACAAACGGCTCGGATCACCGTCACTACGCATGGGCAAACGCAGCCTACGCGATGGGCGTCAACATCAACCGTTCGTTCAAGCTTTACGGCTGGTGCACGCTGATTCGCGGCGTGGAATCGGGCGGCACGGTCGAGAATCTGCCTTGCCATAGCTTCCCGACCGATGACGGCGGCGTCGACATGAAATGTCCGACTGAAATCGCCATTTCGGACCGGCGTGAAGCCGAGCTAGCCCGTAACGGCTTCATTCCGCTGATTCATCGGAAGAACACGGATCACGCCACGTTTATCGGTGCGCAGTCGCTGCAAAAGCCCTCTGAATACCACGATGCTGACGCTACCGCGAACGCCAATCTGTCAGCCCGCCTGCCGTATCTGTTCGCGTGCTCGCGCTTCGCGCATTACCTGAAGTGCATCGTGCGCGACAAGATCGGCGCGTTCAAGGAACGCGAGGACATGCAGCGCTGGCTCAACGAATGGATCATGAATTACGTCGATGCCGACCCTGCCAACTCATCGCAGGAAACCAAGGCGCGCCGTCCGCTCGCGGCA
>NZ_CAXTGZ010000660.1:0-3251 GCF_964243625.1 uncultured Caballeronia sp. | reverse complement strand
CAAGATGAGTGATGCCAACGCTCAGGCACTCGTAGTCGAGTACGCCAAGACTGTCATTTCGCTGGAGGGCGATTTCCTGCGTCCCTTGACGGTCGACCTCGCAGAATTCAGGGAACAACCCGCAGTTGTCTCCGATCCCTTCGACCTTCGCTGCTATACGACCAACCGCTTTATTCGAAGCGTGGATACATACCGCGGCGTGCTGTTGAAGGATCTGATTCTGAGAGCGGGCTTGCAACCCGAGCCGGCAGGACAATTCAAGCGAACAGTTTTTATCGCCGTGGCGCAGGACGGGTACGCCGTGATTTTCTCGTGGCACGAGTTGTTCAATACGCCCGTAGGAGAGCGCGTGATCGTGGCTTATGAGTGTGGTGGCCGGACGATCACCAGCGAGGAGGGCGCGCCTATATTATTTTCCGGCGCGGATATTCTTCCAGCGCCGCGTCATGTAAAGCGGCTTGCGCGAATCGTGGCCCGCGTATTGACGGTCTAGACCACACTAAGCATTTGACTGCGAGCGCCGTGTGCAGCGCTCGCCTTCAATGCTAAATCAGAACTTGTGGCGCAAGCCGATACGAACCGCTACCTGGTTGTTCGCGCCCGTCCCCGAGTTGCCGAGGAAGCTGGAACTCGAACCAATTTCCGCCTGCACCGGAACGTTACGGCCATTGACCGTGTTGCTGCCAGACGCCTTCTGGTAAGCCACGATTCCGTAGACATCGGTACGCTTTGAGAACGCGTAGTCCAGCACGCTGTTGACCTGATGCCACTTGCCTTCGAAGTGGTCATCGAGCTTCGAGAACGTGTAGCCCAGGCCGGCGCTCAATGCCGGCGTGAATGCGTACTTTCCGCCCAGTTCATAGTTGTTCAGCTTCGACTCTGCGCCGGCGATCGGCTCGAACCTGGTGTGGGTCCAGAGGCCCCAGACCGTGCCGGCGCCAATCGTGTAGCGCGCGCCGACGCCAAAGGTTTCGAGGTCACGCAAGCCGCCCGTGTTCACGTTGGCGATGCTTACGCTGAATGCAGGCGTGGCGCCATTCGGGAAGCGGATGTTCGTGTAGGCTGCGCCAATGCCGAACGGGCCTTGCGCATAGTTCACACCCGCGCTGACCGTGCTCGACGAACCTTGCGTGGTCGTGGTGCCGGCGGTCGTGGTCGGCGAACCGGCGAACGATCCCGCCTGGTTCGAGAAGCCGTACAAGGCGCCGAAGGTCAGGCCCGAGAAACCGGCGCTGCTGAACTTGATCGAGTTGTTGATACGGCTGGACGTGAGCTGGTCCAGGTCGTTGATGTGGTATGCGTAGTTGCCGGCGGGCGTCTGGCCGCCCATTGAATAGTTGCCGCCGAGGTAATCGGTCGAAAACGAATACTGACGGCCGAGCGTCACCGAGCCAATCCCTTTCTTCGCTATGCCCACATACGCCTGACGGCCGAACAGCGCGCCGCCCTGACCCAGCGTGCCGTCGCCGGAGCTGAAGCCGCTTTCCAACGTGAAGATGGCTTGCAGGCCGCCACCCAGGTCTTCTGCACCGCGCAGGCCCCAGCGGCTTCCTTGGGCAACGCCGTCGCCATAGCGGATCAAATGGTCGTGTCCGGTGGCCGTTGCTGCATTGCTGACATAGCTCACACCGGCGTCGATCAAACCATAAAGCGTCACGCTGCTTTGTGCATGTGCGACTACGCCGAACGTACTCAGTGCGGCCGCCGCCACGATCTTCATTTTCATTGATCTTTCCTGGTTTTGTATTAGGTCGATGCTGCTAAGGTGTGCAGCGATCAGGCTTTTATTGCAGGTGTATTTCGATTGCGAAATATCGACCGGAATATAACGATACGTCAGCATTTGGTAAACGTGATTTTCGGGTTTGTATGGTTCCTGACACAATGGCTTGACGACATCTGCGGCGTGGCATACTGGTCGCCCACGCGGTTCGACTCATGCTTGATGCTCATCAATGGCACGTCCTGGCCCAATGCACAGAACCCGCGCTGACCTGATTGCGGCGTCGGCAAATCCGCATTCCTCTGACACCGTTTTATTCGCCACGCTGCTTTGTGCGCACGATGAACCGCATCTGCTGGGGTTATCGCGCGAGCAAACGGCTTGGCTCTACACACGGCATTTCGGTGGGCTGGCGGCACCCATTGCCAAGGTAGGGATTCAATCAGAAGAGAACGCGGCGTTCGTTGAAACGCTTAGCCGTTTTTTGCTAAGTCATAGTGCCGATTCCGCCGATACGACGAACGCGCAGTGTGTAGCGACGATCATCGCGCATGCGTGCTTGCGGCCCGATCATTTATGGCGTGACCTGGGCCTTGGCGGGCGTGATGAAGTCACTGCAATGCTTGGCCGATATTTTCCAGCGCTCGCAATGCGCAATACCGACGGAACGCGATGGAAGAAATTCCTGGCTCGAGAACTCGCGCTGTCGATGGGCATGGCGCCGCAACCCGCACCCGGATGTCCCGACTGCGAAGATTTCGGCTTTTGTTTTGGTCCCGGGACATAGCGCGGGGGACATCTCATCCAGCCGGCCTGCATAAGCCTCGGTCCGCGTCGCTCGTGTATGCTTTCGCGCATGGCCAAATCCACGAAAGCCCCGACCCCATCCGCATCGAATCAACCCGAGGTGCGTTTTCGCATGCGCATCCGGCAGGCGGATGCCGTTGCGATCGGACCGGGGAAAATCGATCTGCTCGAAGCCGTGCGGGAACACGGTTCCATTTCGGCCGCTGCGCGAAGTCTGAACATGTCATACAGGCGGGCGTGGCTGCTTATCGATGAGTTGAACCGGACGCTGAAGACGCCGGCGACGTCGTCGGAGACAGGTGGCTCGTCAGGTGGCGGGTGTGTGCTGACGCCGGTCGGCGAAAAGATCGTGCGGTTGTATCGGGAGATTGAAGAAGAAGCGGCAAGGAGTTGCTCGCCGCAGATTTCCGCGCTGACCCGGATGATGAAGCGCTAAGATTCGATTGCGCCGGCTTAGCCGTGCCGCAGGCAAAAGTGCGAGGCCGGGGGGTGCGAAGCTGTGCGCCTTAGTCGCGCCATCAATTCCATGAAGCTCGCGACGCTCGCGGTTCTCACCGGGTAGTAATCGACTTGATGCCGATCACACACGCGCTTAAGCAGATTCATGGAATCGTGATCGATGCAATCCACCGGAAATACCACGATATCCGCGCGCGGCAACGCAGCGGCAAACATGCCCTTGCGATCCTCTATGCCGCCGTCGTGCACGACAAAATCCCCG
>NZ_CAXTGZ010000659.1:0-3266 GCF_964243625.1 uncultured Caballeronia sp. | reverse complement strand
GACCACGCAATGATCTGGATGGCGGTCTCGATGGGAATTTTCATTGTCTGGAAACGCGCGGGCTTTGCCGCTCTTGCCTATACGCTCGTCTTTATCTGCTTGCCGCGCGTGTACCTGGGACTGCATTATCCGACCGATATCATTGCCGGCGCTTTACTCGGAATGATGAGCACGTATTTGTTGACGAGAGATGAAATCCGGCCGGCGGTCACACAGCCCGTCCTGCGATTTATCAACCAATACCCCGGCCCGAGTGGCGCGCTGGCGTTCATTATTTGTTTCGAACTCGTCAGCCAATTCGACGAAGTGCGTCAGATTGCGCAATATCTTCTTAAACCCCATTCGCATTAGCACAAGGGCATGCATTGCGCACGGTCTCCCAACTTCCCGCGCAACTCGTCCAAAAAAACCATCCGATTTCAAATAGAATCGCGTCAGGCGCCGACATGGGATAACGGCATGATTTATGCGCGCCAGGTAATCAGCGCGCATCCCGCGCAGCCGGAACCATCCGCACTCAAGTGAAAACGATCCATGACGCCGCATCGCGAGGACTCAGGCGCTGACCACTGGCAAGACGAGCCGCCGTTCCCGGTCGTGCCCGAGCGCAACTTCGCCGCTCAGCGCGCCACGTTGCGGGTCTTGCTGATCGCAGCCATTGTCCTGCCTTGCCTCTACGTGGCGGTCATGTCGTGGAGCGACCTGAAGGCGCGGGAAGCCGATGCCGCCGAGGTGGCCGAGCGCAACGCCCACGTCGCCGAAGAGCATGCGCTGAAAGTCTTCGATATGAACCAGACGCTCAACGCACGCGTAATCGATCTGATCGACGGCGTTGACGACGTCACGCTGCGCCGCGACGAGGCGTCCATCCACGACAAACTCAAGGCGATGGGCGGAGGCTATCCGCAGGTGGCATCGGTGAGCATTTTCGGCGCCGATGGACGGCTGATCGCCACGAGCCGGGTGTTCCCGGCACCCGATATATCCATTGCTACGCGCGAAGACTTCATTGCCGTGCGCGATCGTCCGGCGGTCGAGAATGTCTCGAGCGTCATGCAGGGCAAGGTAGTGGGCGAAAGCGTTTTCAATACCGCGGTGCCGCGCAAGGCACCGGACGGCCAGTTCGCCGGGATCGTATCGATCGCGCTGCGTCCGAGTTACTTCGCGGGGTTCTATGAAGAACTGCTCGGCGATAACACCAGCGTTTCCCTCGGCCTGACAAGGGCCGACGGCGCCGTACTCGCGTGGTATCCGGTGCGCCCGGCGAACCGCATGGAACTCGCGGCCAGTTCGCCGCTGCGCGAAGCGTATTTGTCGGACCGGCACGCGGGCGTCGTGCGTATGCGCTCCGGGCTCGATAACCAGATGAAAGTGGTCGCGTTCCGGCGCGTGGGCACCTACCCCGTTTATGTATCGAGCGGCTACCCCATCGCAACGATCTGGGCCGGCTGGTACAGGCATGTCAGCGTACTGGTGTTGTCGCTGTTCGCGCCTTGCATCGTTTTGTGGGGCGTGATCTGGCTGTCGCTGCGCCGTCTCGCCAACGAAGAAGACGCGTGGGAACGCTGGCAGGCGGAAGCGTCGATGCGCCGGTCCATCGAATCGGCCTACCGGCAGGCGCGCAAGATGGAAGCGCTCGGCAATCTGGTCGGCAGCGTCGCGCACGATTTCAACAACCTGCTGATGATCCTTTCCACCAATGTGCAGATCGCGCGAAGGCGCGGCGCGCCGGGACTCGACCGCGAATTGTCGGCAATGGAACGCGCGCTCAAAAGCGGCCAGTCGCTGACACGCCAGTTGCTCGGCGTGGCGCGCAAGCAGCCGCTGCGCAATGAGACCATCGCGATCGGCAAATGGCTGCCCGCGTGCCGCGAACTGCTGAAGGCATCGCTTGGAGCGAAGGTCGCGCTGACGCTGGAATCGGATTCGGATGTCTGGCCGATTCGCGTCGATGCCGCCGAACTCGAACTCGCGCTGATCAACGTCGCGGTGAACGCCCGCGACGCCATGCCCAACGGCGGCACGTTCTCCGTGCGCGCTGACAATGTGCAGTTTCGCCACGAAGACGGCTTTCCGATAGTCGGCGAGTTCGTGCAACTGACGCTCGAAGATACCGGCGACGGCATGAGCCCCGAGATTCTCGGCCGCGCGTTCGAGCCGCTTTTCACCACCAAGTCGAAGGGCATGGGCACCGGGCTCGGATTGCCGCAAGTATTTGCGTTCTGCGAGCGCGCGGGCGGCGTTGCGACCATCGACAGCGCTGTGGGTGCGGGCACGTCGGTGCGGCTTTATTTGCCGCGGGCGAGCGCATCGGCGGTGCAGACACCCGACGTCCCGAACGAGACCGCCGCGCCTGGCGATTCGGCGGGTTTGCGCGTGCTGTTGGTGGAAGACAACGAGGAAGTGGCTGCGGGCACGGAAGCGTTGTTAACGATGATGAACCATCAGGTCACGCATATCTTCAACGCCGACGGCGCGATCGCAATGCTGGACCTTGCCCGGCAGAATGCCTCCACGGGCGGCGCCTTGCCGTTCGACGTCGTTCTCTCCGATATCCATATGCCCGGCAAGCTGAACGGCATCGACCTGGCGGAGATCCTGCAGACGTGGACGCCGCGCGTGCCCGTGATCCTCGTCACCGGCTACGCGGAAGAACTCGACCGCGCACGTCATGTAGATGCGCGCGTGCTGTCGAAACCATTCGATATTGGCCTGCTCGACTCCCTTCTTCAAGCCATTCGCGAAGACCTGACGGCACGCGCCGAGCACGGCGAGGCGCCGCACTGAGTTTTTTGGCCCGGGTTTTGTAAAAACGTCCGCACTTTTCATGGGAACGCGGGGAATTGGCACTTCCCGCGCCGCCCTGCTGCGCCTGCCGCGCGACCCGGCACGGGAGTTGCGAACCCTAGCGGGACTTGCGGCAGATACGTACAAACATGTACATCGCGTCGCAACTCACTCCAAGGCCACCCAGGGAGGCAGCCATGCGACACACAGTTATCGGTATCTTCGACACCTACGATCAGGCCGAAGTGGCGCGCAGCGCGCTGGTAGCGTCCGGGTTTGCGCGTTCCGACGTCGAACTCCAGGCCGCGCCGGACCCATCCTCGCCCGGTGACCCCGCGCTCGCGCCCGGTATTGGCATTGGTCAGCCGCCTGAAACGGGCGGTGTACTTGCAAACATTGAACGCTTCTTTTCGATGCTGTTCGGGGGCCGCGATCAACCGCCCGAAGTAGCCCATTATTCCGAAGCCGTGCGGCGTGGG
>NZ_CAXTGZ010000658.1:0-3289 GCF_964243625.1 uncultured Caballeronia sp. | reverse complement strand
AAGACGCTGCTGGCGCGCGCCATTGCTGGCGAAGCCAAGGTACCGTTCTTCAGCATCTCGGGTTCTGACTTCGTGGAAATGTTCGTGGGTGTTGGCGCCGCACGGGTGCGCGACATGTTCGAACAGGCGAAGAAACATGCGCCTTGTATTGTGTTCATCGACGAAATCGATGCTGTGGGCCGTCATCGTGGCGCCGGCATGGGCGGCGGTAACGACGAACGCGAACAGACGTTGAACCAGATGCTTGTTGAAATGGACGGCTTCGAAGCGAACTCTGGCGTGATCGTGATCGCTGCGACCAACCGTTCTGACGTACTGGACAAGGCGTTGCTGCGTCCAGGCCGTTTCGACCGTCAGGTTTATGTCGGTCTTCCGGACATTCGCGGTCGCGAACACATCATGAAGGTGCACCTGCGCAAGGTGCCGATCTCGAACGACGTCGATGCTTCGGTGATTGCACGGGGTACGCCGGGCTTCTCGGGCGCCGATCTGGCGAATCTCGTGAACGAAGCTGCGCTGTTCGCAGCGCGCCGCGGCAAGCGTATTGTCGAGATGGCAGATTTCGAGGACGCGAAGGACAAGATTTTCATGGGTCCGGAGCGCAAGTCAGCTGTGATGCGCGAAGAAGAGCGCCGGAATACGGCCTATCACGAGTCGGGTCACGCAGTGGTGGCGAAGTTGCTGCCTCACGCAGATCCGGTGCACAAGGTTTCCATCATGCCGCGTGGCTGGGCGTTGGGAATCACGTGGCAGTTGCCGGAACACGATCGCGTGAATCTGTATCGCGACAAGATGCTCGAGGAAATCGCCATTCTTTTCGGCGGCCGTGCAGCGGAAGAAGTGTTCCTGAACTCCATGTCCACGGGTGCCTCGAACGACTTCGAGCGCGCGACCAAGATGGCACGTGACATGGTGACGCGTTACGGCATGTCGGATGTGCTTGGCACGATGGTATATGTCGATACCGAGCAGGACGGCATGTTCGGCAAGATGGCGTCGAAGACGGTATCCGAAGCCACGCAGCAAAAGGTCGATGCTGAAATTCGCCGGATTCTCGACGATCAATACGGTCTCGCTCGCAAGCTGCTGGAAGACAACCGTGACAAGGTCGAATCCATGACGAAGGCGCTGCTGGAATGGGAAACCATCGACGCAGAGCAAATCAGCGACATCATGGGCGGTCGTCCGCCGCGGCCGCCGAAGAACCTGCCGCCGCCGTCGAGCGATCCGTCTGCTGGTGGCGGCAATACCGGTGCGGAAGTCAAGCCGGGTAACACGACAGCGCCTGCTTCTGCCTGACGTGATTCCAGAGTAGTTTCGAAGGGCTGGTGTGTTGTTCACACCAGCCCTTTTTGTTTCTTGAGATCACCGTCTTGAGCAACACCTATTTAGCTACAGCCATGCAAACCGTCGCGGACCCCCTCACGTGTGGCCGATTCACGCTCACCTTCGAGCGTCCGCTCATCATGGGAATATTGAACGTCACGCCGGACTCGTTTTCAGACGGCGGCCGGTTTGTCGCACGTGATGCCGCGTTGGCTCAAGCGGAGACGATGGTTCGCGATGGCGCCGATATCCTCGATATTGGCGGCGAATCCACGCGCCCCGGCGCGCCACCCGTGCCGCTGGACGAGGAGCTGGAGCGCGTGATCCCGGTGATCGAGGCATTGCGGTCAACTGGCGTGCCGCTTTCCATCGATACCTACAAACCTGCCGTGATGCGTGCCGCACTGACTGCCGGCGCAGACATGATCAACGATATCTGGGGGTTTCGTCAGGAAGGCGCTTTCGATGCTGTCAAGGACAGCGCCTGCGGTGTGTGCGTAATGCACATGCTTGGCGAACCCGGGACCATGCAGAAGCACGAGCCGGTCTATCGGAATGTCGTGGCGGAAGTGCGCGAGTTTTTCGACGAACGTGTGCGCACGTTGTCCGAAGCCGGCATCGCGCCAAATCGCATCTGTCTTGATCCCGGATTTGGCTTCGGCAAGTCCGTGACGGTTCATAATTACGACTTATTGGCGAATTTCGCCGGTACGCAGCCTGTGAACATGAACCTGCCGTTGCTGGCAGGAATGTCGCGCAAGTCGATGTTGGGCGCCGTTACCGGCCGCACGCAGCCGTCCGAACGGGTAGCTGCAAGCGTAGCGGCAGCGGTGTGTGTGGCGGAACGGGGCGCATCGATCATCCGCGTGCACGACGTCGCGGCCACCGCCGATGCGCTCAAGGTCTGGCAAGCAGTCCGGGAGGCTGCCAACCGCTCGCAGTAGCGCCAAGGCAAGACGGCGCGCACTATGCACGAATCAACACACAAATAGATGAAGCGCGTTCAGCGCGAGGAAACGAACAAGAACATGGCACGTCGATATTTTGGAACCGATGGCATTCGCGGCAAGGTGGGTGAATCCCCGATCACGCCCGATTTTGTATTGCGGCTTGGGTACGCCGCCGGCAAGGTGCTGGCAGGTGCGGATCAGTGGGCGCAACGCGGCAACCGGCCGACTGTGTTGATCGGCAAGGACACGCGGGTCTCCGGCTATATGCTCGAGGCGGCGCTGGAATCGGGATTTTCAGCGGCAGGCGTCGACGTCATGCTGGCCGGTCCGATTCCGACGCCGGGCGTCGCGTACCTGACACGCGCGTTGCGCCTCGCCGCAGGCGTGGTGATCAGCGCCTCGCACAACCCGTATTACGACAACGGCATCAAGTTTTTCTCCGCCGATGGCAACAAGCTCCCTGACGAAGTCGAGTTGCAGATCGAAGCGCAGCTCGACGAACCCATGTCCTGCGCGCCTTCCGAACTGCTCGGCAAGGCTCGCCGGCTGGACGATGCGCGCGGCCGCTACATCGAATTTTGCAAGAGCACGTTCCCGGCGAGTTTCGACTTGCATGGGCTGAAGCTTGTAGTCGACTGCGCGCATGGCGCCGCGTACGACGTCGCGCCGCAGGTCTTCCATGAACTCGGCGCGGAGGTGGTGACCATCGGTGTGTCGCCGAATGGCTTCAACATCAACGACGGCGTGGGCGCGACCGCTCCCGACGCGCTCGTGAAAGCGGTGAAGGAGCATCGGGCGCATATCGGCATTGCACTCGATGGCGACGCCGACCGGCTCCAGATCGTCGATGCGTCCGGTCGTTTGTACAACGGCGACGAATTGCTCTACGTGCTGGTCAACGACCGGATCGCAACCGATGGAAAGATCGATGGCGCCGTCGGCACGCTGATGACGAACATGGCCGTGGAAGTGGCGCTTAAACAAGCCGGCGTGAAGTTCGTGCGCGCGGCGGT
>NZ_CAXTGZ010000657.1:0-3292 GCF_964243625.1 uncultured Caballeronia sp. | reverse complement strand
CGCTGATTTTACAAACAACGTCGAATGCGCGATTGCGGCCGTAGCGAATTTAAGAAGGGTTTCGATTCCAGTTCGCTATGGCGCGCGGTCTTGATGGGTTCGCCTGAAGCCGCCTCAACTTTCCAGGCCCACCGCACTGTGACGATTTATCGCTATGAAAAAGGGTTGCCGGGCAAAGGATTTCCTGACGAGGCACTACTGCTCATCCGCACGCCTCGTTCAGCGGCTTTCTCACACTAACCGGGTGCTGGCGACCCGGGCTCTTTCGCGGCGATCAAATACACCGGCAAAGGATACCCTTCGCGATCGCTATTAGCGTAAAGTTTGACGCGCTGCGCGATCTCCACCTCGGACGGCTCGCAGCCCACAATCCGCGTGATCACTTGCGGACCTTCATCCGTTTTCACAACGGCAAGAACTACGTTCTGACCTTCGCGTCTGAACGCTTCGTCGACGCCACGGTGCACGATCGAAAAAGTGACGATCGTTCCAGCGCCCGCTGAGGCGCGATTCGTAAGCGACGCGGACCAGCAGGAAGGACAGCGCTTTCGCGGATAAAAAATGACTGCGCCGCAGTCATCGCAGTGCTGGAGAAGAAGTTCACCATGATCCCGCCATGCAGCGAGCATTGCGCGGTTGACCGAATCTTCGGTTGGCATTGGAAATTCCATATTAGCTCCCTGCTTTCTGAAGAATCATTGCGCTCGCCGACAGACCATGTCCATACGACACCATTCCGAATCCGCTGACCAGGCCCGTTCGAGCATTCGCCACCTGGCGCTCACCAGCTTCGCCTCGCAATTGGCACACTGCCTCGACCGTGCCAATGAGACCGCCCCCTCCAGCTGTCGCAGCGCACGAGAGCTGGCCGCCGCCAGTGTTGAGTGGAAATGAGCCGTCGAAGGTCATTGTGTTGTTTTCGAGGAACTGACCAACCTCGCCCTTCTTGCAGAATCCAAGGTCTTCCAACTGGATAGACACCATGATCGGATAGTCGTCATATGCCTGCACAAAAGCGAGATCGGCGTGGCTCAAACCCGCCTCATCAAAAAGTTTTTCCCGGAAGGAGTGCCAGCCACCTTGTATTGGAGAAAGCTCTCCAGGAAGGTGATTGTGTCGCTGGTGACCCGAGAGGATCCGTACGCCTTTACCAGGGCGAGCCTTATCTAGCGGTGCGACAAGGATTGCGTCCGCGCCCGAAGCGGGCATCGGGCAGTCATAAAGGCGGAAAGGATCGGCGATGATCCTCGCATTCAAGTACTCGTCGAGCGAGAGAGGCTTCTTAAAGAGCGCCTGTGGGTTTTTCAGGGCATTCGTTCGCTGGTCGACGGCGATGCGGCCGAGCTGTTCGCGCTTTGTCCCGTATTCGTGCATGTGGCGACGTTGCACCATCGCGAAGAAGCCATTCATGCCGCCAAAATTAAGAGGGGCAGCGTAGTTTCCGATCGCCTTGGTAAATCGCGAGATCATATTGCGGAAGTCGGCCATTGTTCGGCCGTCGCCGCCGACGCACAACACGCAGTTCGCGGCTCCGGACTCCACCGCGCGCACCGCTTCGAGAATGGATACAACGGGGCCGGCACCCCCAGCGGTGAAAACGTGGGCCCAGTTCAGCTCGAGACCAAGATACTCCGACAAGGTCACCGCGTTATCGGGAGGCGCCATGAACGAACTCAGAGCGAGGCCATCGATTTCCGATTTGCAAATGCCGGCGCTATCTAGACACGTAGCAGCCGCATCGGCGAGATAGTCGAAAGTGGGCTGGCTGACGCCCTTTTCGTAGGCTGAACTACCATACCCAATGATACCGACGTCATTCGATTTCATATCATGCAGTCCTTTTCTTGTCCGGTTTGGCGTCATATACCGCTGCCCCGGGCGTCTTCGCGGCGGCCTTCAGGATGTTTTTGTCTATTTTCCCTGTCGGCGTCTTCGGGAGGGCATCGACGAACTCGACATAGCGTGGAACCTTGAATGGCGAAAGCACGCGCTGACACTCACGTACAATCGCATCCTCGTTAAGGCTGTCTCCAGCCGCGCCAGGCGCTTTCGCAACAACAATCTTCACTTCTTCGCCGCGTAACGGATCGGGGACCGGAACCGCTGCCGCGTCGAGAACCCCGTCGATTTGATTAACGGCGAGCTCGACTTCTGCGGCGGAAATATTCTCGCCGCTACGCCGGATGACGTCCTTAATGCGGCCGAGCATAAAGTAGTAACCATTTGCGTCGCGTGAAAAGAGGTCGCCTGTCTTGAACCATTCGCCTTCGAAGGCCGCTGCCGTCGCTTCATCGTTGCGGTAGTAACTCGAGAAAAGTCCCGGGCCTGTGATCCACAGTTCGCCCGGCGTGCCATCCGGGACTTCGCGTCCGTCGACGACAATCTTGCACTGACGAAATAAGGCAGGGCGCCCGCACGAACCTGATCCCACCATGCTGCTATCGTCAACAGGCATGGAGAGACCAGACCCGATTTCAGTCATTCCGTAAAGCTCGCGCACCGGCACACCGAATCGCTGTTCAAGTCCGGCGTGCAAGTCCTTGCCTAGTCCATAGGTCACAAGCCATTTCAGGGACGAGCTGGCAAGACGAGGGTCGTGACCGAGCTTCGCTACCGGATAGGTGACTAGACAAAAGTCGATCTTATTGTCGAGGATTCGATCAAACAGACGGCTCAGGCTGAACCGTGGTGCGACGCAGAGCGTGGAACCGCAATAGAAGGCCATCATGAAACGCCACAATGGTCCCATGTAAAACATCGGTGTATCGATCAAGATTCTACTAGGCGCTGGTCCTACCATTGAGCGCGCTTTGCCCAAAGTTAGCCAATACCGATGCGAAAGCATGCATCCCTTTGGCACACCACTCGACCCGGATGTGAACTGGATGCTCGCGATCTCAGCAAGGTCAATGTCAGGGAAAGCCTGATCCTCTGAATTGCCTTCAAGGAGGCTCGACCAACTGGTGCTATTGCGTGCGGAATCATCGCCGCTCGCGATTCCATGCACAACCAGATGGCTGTCTCGCAACCGTGAAGCGCTCGGCAACGCATCGTATGCGGGCAGATATTCGCGATCAATGACCAGAAAATCAACATCGGTGGCTCGCAACAATCGCTCCAGCTCCGTGCTCGTGCTAGCCGTGTTCACCAAGACCGCTACCGCGCCCAAGCGGCAGAGAGCAATCCATGTGATTAGGAAGCCAGACACGTTCGGAAGCATCATCGCGACATGCTGGCCCCGATCAACACCTTTCTCTCGCAGGCCAATGGCACATTTGATCGTCAAACGTCG
>NZ_CAXTGZ010000656.1:0-3292 GCF_964243625.1 uncultured Caballeronia sp. | reverse complement strand
CCGCCACACCGGCGCCGCGCAGCAGTTGCAGCAACACGGTTTCCGCCTGATCGTCGGCGTGATGCGCAAGCCAGAGCGTGGTGGCGCCCTGCTCTTCACATAAGGCATCGAGCGCTCGGTAACGCGCATCTCTCGCCGCTGCTTCGAGACTCTCGCCACCTTCACGCACGACATCGACCTGGCGCGATACAAACCGCACGCCCAGCCCGCGGGCGAACGCATGACAATGCGCGGCCCACGCATCGGCATTGGGGCTCAGGCCATGATGAACGTGCAACGCGATGACGCGAGCCTGTCCCGCGCAACGCACGGCGGCATCGAGCAGCGTGGTGGAATCGAGACCGCCGCTGAAAGCAACGGCGATGGGACTGTCGGTGGAAGTCGACACGTCGGCTAACGCCGCGCGCACCGCATCGATCACGAGGCGGCTGGCGGGAGTTTCAGTGTCGGAGGTCACGGGAATCGCTTATCCGCAGAAGGTGAGCGAAGCGTTGCCGCTCACGCACCCGGCAGGTTTTCCTTGAACTTGCCGTAGGCCATCAGCTTGTCGAACCGGCGTGCGCGGACGTCGAGTGCGTTCATGCCGTGGAACTGACGCAGCGTGTCAGCCAACGCACGGCGCAGCAACGCGGCCATGCCCTTCGGATCGCGATGCGCGCCGCCAAGCGGCTCGTTCACGATCTTGTCGATCAGACCGAGCGCCTTCAACCGGTGCGCAGTCAAACCAAGCGCTTCGGCTGCTTCCGGCGCCTTCGCCGCGCTCTTCCACAAGATCGACGCGCAGCCTTCCGGCGAAATCACCGAGTAGGTAGAGAACTGCAGCATCAGCACGCTGTCCGCAACGGCAATTGCCAATGCGCCGCCGGACCCGCCTTCGCCGATGATCGTCGCGATGATCGGCGTCTTCAGCTCGGCCATCACATACAGATTGCGCCCGATCGCTTCCGACTGGCCGCGTTCTTCGGCGCCGATGCCGGGATAGGCGCCGGGTGTATCGATGAACGTGAAAATCGGCAGCCCGAATTTTTCAGCGAGACGCATCAGGCGCTCGGCTTTCCGATACCCCTCCGGACGCGGCATGCCGAAATTACGCGCGGCGCGCTCCTTGGTGTCACGCCCTTTTTGCTGGCCGATCACCATGCAGGCCTGGCCGTTGAAACGCGCGAGGCCACCGACAATGGCCAGGTCGTCGGCATATGAGCGGTCGCCGTGCAGTTCGTGGAAGTCGGTGAAAAGCTCGTTCACATAGTCGAGTGTGTACGGACGCTGCGGATGCCGCGCGATCTGCGAAACCTGCCACGGGGTCAGGTTTGCGTACAGGTCTTTCGTGAGCTGCTGGCTCTTCTTCGAAAGCCGCTCGATTTCTTCCGAGATATCGACAGCGGAATCGTCCTGAACAAAGCGCAATTCTTCGATCTTCGCTTCGAGTTCAGCGATCGGCTGTTCGAAATCCAGAAAAGTGGTCTTCATATGTTCGAATCCTAGAGCATCGGGCAGCGCGTATTCTAACCGCGCCAGCCTCACTAAATTTCGGGTCGAAACTATCGATTATATAATATTGATAGTCGAACGACTCCGACGATACTTTTTAGTGATCGGCGGGCACTGGATAAAGGCTGCGCCACATGTACCACGTCGCGACGGTGCGCCACGGCTCCCAGTTGGCCGCGACTTCGCGCGCTTCGCTGCGTGTGACAGGTTCACCGCTGAAATAGTTGACGCTGATGGCCTGGATCAGGCCGAGGTCGTCGAGCGGCAGGACGTCCGGGCGCGACAGGTTGAAGATCAGGAACATTTCCGCCGTCCAGCGGCCAATGCCGCGAATCTGCGTCAACTCCGCGATCACGGCTTCGTCTTCCATCGACGTCCAGCTATCCACGGGCAATGCGCCCGACACGAAATGCTGGGCGACATCGAGAATGTACTCGGACTTTCTCTTCGATAACCCGCACGACTGCAGCTTCGCCGGACCGACCTTGATGAACTGCTGCGGCGCGAGCGTGGGGCACGTCACCTCCACGCGTTTCCAGATGGCTTGCGCGGAGGCCACCGAAATCTGCTGGCCGACGACAGAACGCGCGAGCGTGGTGAACGGATCATCGCGATTCACGAGGTGCACCGGGCCGAACTTCGGAATCAGCTTCTTGAGGATCCGGTCGCGCTTGACCAGATCCGCGCATGCCTTTTCCCAATACTCGGGACGGGCGGCTTCCGGGGCAAGCCCGGGTGTTTGCACCGGGACCGATTTTTCCGCGGTGATGGCGCGCGACTTCCGGACGATCGCGCCATCGGCCTGGGGATCGCGCACGAGCGCTTGCGAAGAGTCTGCAGCGAGATCGGCTTCGTTGACCTTGACATCGATCGCCCTGGCCGCGTCGCCGTTCGCTGTCTTCGGCGACGCCTTAAGCGCGCCCGTATGCACTGTCTTGCGTGCCCGAGTCGTGCCATTCGCTGCATTTGCTTTTGACACGTCTTCATGCGCGGCGCCGTTGACCGCGCGTTTCTTCGATGCCGTCTTGCCCGCCGCGCCGTCGGCCGCGCCATTGAGCCGCTTGGCCAAGGGCTTGGACGCCGTCGATGTCTTTACATTTGCACGCCGCGTAGCCGTTGTTTCGGTCGCTGCGGTACTTCCGGACGCGGCTCGTTTAGCCGGCGTCTTTCTGGCCGTTGCCATCATGCCTCCTACCTGGTGAGTCGATCAAAGAAATGCGAAGGACGTTCAGTTACGACGCCATTCGGTCGACCCACCCGGTTTGTCTTCAAGTGCAATTCCGGCCTCGAGCAACTCAGCGCGAATCCGGTCTGCTTCGGCATAGTTCTTCGCTTTTTTCGCAGCAACGCGAGCAGCGATCTTCGTTTCGATATCAAGAGGCGTGAGGCCGGCAGCGCCCTCCTCGCCGTTGTTCCTGCTGCTGCCCGGCGCATCCTGAAGGAACGCACGCGGCTCGCGCTGCAACAAGCCGAGCACGCCGCCAAGCGACTTCAACTGACGCGCGAGCACGGCATCCCGTGAGCGGTTCACTTCGCTCGCCAGTTCGAACAGCACGGCAACAGCCACGGGTGTATTGAAGTCATCGTTCATGGCTGCCTGGAAACGCTGCGCATGTGCCTCGTTCCAGTCGAGAGGATTCGTATCCGGGTTCACATCTTTCAGCGCAGTGTACAAGCGCGTGAGCGCCCCACGTGCATCATCTATATGTACGTCGCTGTAATTGAGCGGCGAACGATAGTGTGCCCGTGCAATAAAAAACCGCACGACTTCTGCATCGAATTTTTCAAGGACTTCGCGAAT
>NZ_CAXTGZ010000655.1:0-3312 GCF_964243625.1 uncultured Caballeronia sp. | reverse complement strand
CCGTCGCTAATAAGTACAGCAGTTAGAGAGGGCCGGTACGGATAGGGTTGTTCTTCCTCGTCAGGAAGCGGCGGCCGGATTCGATACCGGCCTTTTCCATTTGTACTCGCCGCTTACCCTCGCGTTCCACGCGAGATCTCATGCCCGGCATCGCGGGAAAGCTTCGCGGTAATGGGAATCGAAAGAAACGAAAACATGCCGACAACCACGAACGCCGGCCAGAAGTCCGACCAGACCATCTGCGGATGGCCTTGCAGATCGTGAGAGATCTGCAGCGCGATCCCGCCGACCGTCACGCCCAAGCCCAGCGAAACCTGCTGGATGAAACTGCCGAGACTCGTCGCGCGGCCCACATCGCGGCTTTCGATTTCTGCGTAGGTCAGCGAGTTGAGGCTCGTGAATTGCAGCGCCGGGAAGAATCCGCCGAGCAGCACGACCGCCCAGATGAGCCACGTCGGCGTGCCCGGATAGAACATGCCGCACGCCGCGATCGCGATGCCGGAGAGCGCGGCATTCACCATCAGCGTCTGCCGGAAGCCGAAGCGGTGCAGCACGCGCGAGGCCAGCGAGCGCATGAACATGCCGCCAACCGCGGACGCGCATGTGATCGAGCCCGACTTGAACGCGCTCATGCCAAGTCCCTCCTGCATGGCGAGCGGCAGCAGGAACGGCACGGCGCCCAAGCCGATACGAAACAGCGACCCGCCGACCACGCTCGCCTGGAAGGTCGGCACGCGCAGGAAGCTCAGATCGAGCAGTGGCAACTTGATGCGCCGCGAGTGGAGAAAATAGAGCACGAGGAAAACCACGCCGCCGAGCGCCATGCCCGCTGCGACCCGATCCGTGACCAGTTCGCCGCCGATCAGCGACAGTCCGAGCAGGAACAACGTGCCGCCCATCGCCGATAAAAAGAAGCCAAGCCAGTCGAGCGGCCCCGGATGCGCCTCGCGCACATTCGCAATGTACTTGTTCGTGAGGTAGATCCCGGCAATACCGATCGGAATGTTGATGAAGAAAATCAGGCGCCAGTGCAGGTACGTCGTGATGAACCCGCCGAGCAGCGGACCGACCGCGGGACCGAACATGGCAGGCAGCGACAAGTAGTTCATCGCGCGGATGAACTCCGAGCGGCGCACCGAGCGGAAGATGATGATCCGCCCGACCGGCACCATCATCGCGCCGCCGACGCCCTGCACGAAACGCGCGAGGGTAAAGGGAATCAGCGAGGTGGACGCCGCGCACAAGATGGAGCCGGCCACGAAGATGCCGATGGCAAGACGAAAGATGGTGCGCGCGCCGAAGCGGTCGGCGACCCAGCCGCAGATCGGAATGAACACGCCGAGGCCGAGCACATAACTCGTGACGGCAATCTTCAGCGTTACAGGATCGCGGCCGAAAGCTTTGGCCATTTCGGGGATCGCGGTGACGATGACGTTGGCATCGACGCTTTCCATGAACATCGCACAGGCGACGATGAGAGGGGCAACGAAAGCTTTGATGGCTAGCGGCATGGAGAACGGAAGGGGATCTCTTCGCGGCGGGAGTTGCGATTATGGCATCGATATCATGGCAGCGACATTCGAAACACAAGGAGCACGACGATGGACCCCGAAGATCTGCAGCGTCTCGTCACGCAAAAAATGCCTTACGGAAAGTACAAGGACCGCTTGCTTGCGGACCTGCCGGGTCACTATCTCGCGTGGTTTGCGCGTGAGGGTTTTCCAGGACAGCTCGGCCGGCTGCTCGCGCTGATGCACGAAATCGATCACAACAATCTGCGTGAACTGCTTGTGCCGCTGCGAGACAAACGTGCGTGAGCGCGGTGCTGAGCAAGGCTTCGAAGCTTGTTTTTGCG
Source organism: uncultured Caballeronia sp. (assembly GCF_964243625.1). Lineage (NCBI taxonomy): Bacteria > Pseudomonadati > Pseudomonadota > Betaproteobacteria > Burkholderiales > Burkholderiaceae > Caballeronia > uncultured Caballeronia sp. The sequence goes on along the minus strand of NZ_CAXTGZ010000655.1, from coordinate 1,457 downwards.
GCCCTGACTGCCACTTGCATCGAGTGCTCACTTGTACTATAGGTAGTTTGTAACCGACTCGAAGACCCAAGATTTTGTGTTTTTAACCTTTGCGATGAAGGCATCGAGTGCTACACTTTCACCATGGAAACACAGCGCGAAAGCGCCTTGTTTCCACTGCGGGACAGGCGGGAATCGACGGCGCTGAAGCAGCGTTCGCTCGATCAAAAACGTGTCGCGCAAGCGTGTCTCCCGAGGTGAGTTTCAAAGCTTTGCTTGTGTGCATCGCGAAGATCGACTTAACTGAATGAACGCGTTGCGCATCGTATGAACCCGCAACAGATCCACACGCATCAACATGCAGGCGAGCCAGGATTTTCATCGAAGGCAATTGAAGTTCGAATGCAACGAAAGTCACTGGACGTCACGCTTCAAACGACACATGCAAGACGATTCGCAGCAACGCATCACAACGCTGTGAAGTGCATGAAAGCGCACTGCTTCGAACACGCTCAGCAGCATCTCGCTTGAAGCTTCAAGCAGTGAGCTGAACGCAAAGTGTTGTATGCAAGTAGCAGCGTCAACACGAAAACAGGATTTTTATGAGCAAGCTCTTTTATCGCTCATGGAAAGATGGTACAAACCGATCTAAATTGATGGTGAGAATTTATGCTCAACTGGGATGACGAGACCACTGCCGTAACTCCCTCGAACGGTTCGCAACACAACACGTTGCGTAACCCGGCAGGTCAGGTTGCCGGCGTCAGTCAGGCATCACGTGCAGCCGCTCCGGGCGCTGCACATGCTGCCGGTCATGGCGTTCTTCAAACTGCCCATCAAACGCCAGTAGGCGCGAACATTTTTGCGAGCGACTTCGTAGCTCCCGTTGCACCGAGCGCCAGCGACATCGCGGCTGCAAGTGCGAAGCGGGTGAATGTGGCGGACAAGCGCATCATCAACGGCAAGACCGACGTGAACCAGTTGGTGCCGTTCAAGTACAAGTGGGCGTGGGAAAAGTATCTGGCGGGTTGTGCAAACCACTGGATGCCGCAGGAAGTGAACATGTCGCGCGACATCGCGTTGTGGAAAGATCCGAATGGTCTCTCCGACGACGAGCGCCGCATCGTGAAGCGCAACCTCGGTTTCTTCGTGACGGCGGATTCGCTGGCGGCGAACAATATCGTGCTCGGCACGTATCGCCACATCACCGCGCCCGAGTGCCGCCAGTTCCTGCTGCGCCAGGCGTTCGAGGAAGCAATCCACACGCACGCATATCAGTACATCGTCGAATCGCTGGGTCTGGACGAGAGCGAGATCTTCAACGCGTATCACGAAGTCGACTCGATTCGTGCGAAGGACGAGTTCCTGATTCCGTTCATCAACACGCTGACCGATCCGGCATTCACCACGGGCACGCTCGAAGCGGACCAGAAATTGCTGAAGTCGTTGATCGTGTTTGCTTGCGTGATGGAAGGGCT
>NZ_CAXTGZ010000654.1:0-3315 GCF_964243625.1 uncultured Caballeronia sp. | reverse complement strand
AATGTAGTTTGCCCTGGCGCGGCTGGCGAAGCTGGCCTGCTTGCCTGTCGGGGCGACTGTTGCCGCAGCCCGCACGAGTGCAGTCAATGCCGTGGCGGCGAGCCCTTCGTCGGACAGGTTACGCCGAAGCAACTCCGTATCGACGCAGATATACAAGTAGAACAGCCCGGCAGCGAAACCTGCTTCACCAAGGAAGCCTGCGCCAGCATCCTCCGAGGGGGTCTTCAGATCATCGACTGCGACATAGTAGTCGTCCTCGACTGCTACTTTATGGGTGGTGATGGCGTGCGCCACCTGAACTGCGGCCTCGCGGTTGTAGCCTGCGTTGTCGGCAAGCATTCGGCCGAACATGGCGATATCGGCGGCGGTATCCTTCTGGCGCAACAGCAACGCAGCGGTGACCTCAATCTTTTCCCCAGCGGCGGCGCGATCCGCCAGGGCCAATACCGTCAAACGCTCCTCTGGGGAAATGAAGGCGAGCTGTTCGGTGCGAGTGGAGTTCGCTTCCGCTTTCGGCTTGCCGAATACAGGCATGATCTCACGAGCAATTTTTATTGCCTTCGTCATGTCCGTTCCACCGGCAACCAGGTGATCGCGAATGACATCACCAATTCGCTGCGTGCGCTCGCCGCGATGCCCATCAAGCGCGGCTTTGAAGTCGTCCGAAGTCCGCCACGCGCGTTTGAGCGATTGCGAGGAAAGCCGCAACCGCAGCGCGCCACCGATCATTGCGGTCTTGGGTCGTCCAGTGTCGTCGCGATTGAGATTGGCGGGGGGATAAAAGGTCAGCAGATGGAGTTGCAGAAACCGGCTCATTCAGATTCATCCTTATAGATTGGGAGTTCGGTGGTCGGGCTTGTCTGAAAGTCGGGGGCATCATGATACGCGTAGATCCAATGCCGCCGTGTTTTTTCTCCCGCGTCTTCATCGGTCCAGCGCCATAGTCCTGCAGCGAGGTCGGCTACGTTCAACTCTCGACCTGCCAGCAGCACCAGGCGCCGAAACCCGGTCAACTGCTCGTCGGGCGTGTCTGCTTGCAGCAGGAGGCGAAATCGCAGATCGGACATGATGGACCTGCCGTTTCGCTGCACGCCGATCTGCCGCGCTACACTAAGATCGATTCGATCGGCGTGGACATGCGCTAGCACCGCTGCGAGCAGTGCGGCACGTTCCAACCCGACTTCGCCCCTCCCGAGCCTCCGGCACAGCGCCAGCGTGGTGGGTTCGCTGGCAGCATCCATTACCGTGGCACAGCGACGCAATCGAGCCAGGCCCCTACGGTCGCCGCTTTGAAATTGGCCCGGTTTGTCCTTCGGCTGAAGCTCCCACCACCACGCGGCTGCCTCCCCTCCTGGAAATTCGGTCACGGTTTAGTCTTCCCCGTTTGTGGTTTGGATTTTTGTATTGTGGCCTTTTCCAACAGCGGCAGCCCGAGCTTTTCGAACAGCGCCGCTCCCTCCTTGCCGAAACCTTTCAGTGCCAAGTCCAGGCTTTTAGCGGCTGCGGCAATACGATCAGGACGACGGTCGGCGCCCGTCGCATCGATTGGGGCGGTTTCGGCAAATAGGTCGCGGGCGCTGCGCGACAAGTCGCGCAGCCACGACCGGCGTACGGCCTCGGCATCGACGGTGTCGCTTGCGGCGTCTCCCACGTGGCTCAGAAAGGCCGCTTCTGTCCCATCCCAGAAATGGGTGCGAATTGTGTTGAATAGGACGGCGTCGAACGACACCTTCGAACCTTCCGAAAACAATGCCCGGCGCACGGCTCGGCCCAGCAACGACGCAACCTCACTTGCACCAGCAATCAATTGACGCAGCAGAAACACAAAATCCCCTGCGTGCTCCGAGTTGGTGGGCTCGACCACCGGCATTTCGCTTTCGACAAAGCTGCGGGCTTTCATATTGTCCATATCATAGCCCGCGGCCAGCAAGCACCAGTTCGCCCGCTCAGCTCCATGTGTGATCTGAAACAAGCGGTTTCGGCGAAACGTGATAATCGTTCCCGCAGCTTGGCGGGTAACGAGATCATTTGCATCGTCGAACAGAAAGCCGACCCAGTGGCGATAGCCGATGCCGCCAGGCTGAGCATGCACGGGCAGCCATTCATCAGTCGGTTTCTGCCGATAATAGGGCGACAGCGGGTGCTGCCACTTCCCATAGTTTGTGCCGTACGGCCGTTGACGCCAGCCCAGCACTGCCATGCTGTCCGTGGTACCTAGAATATCGCATGCCACCGCCGGGTTCTCCGAAAACTCCAGTCGGATGCGCCGCGCTGTGGCCCAATAGGCCTGTAGATCATGGACGTCTTTCGATGTAGTCGGTTGGCCTATTTCACTGATACGGGTTGGCACCAGCCAAGGGAATACTTTCGGCAACTCGTCGCGCGAGGGCACTTCTCCCACCGGCACGTTTGCCCAAAGCAATCGCCACAAGGGCAGCACGCAGGAGCATTGTGGCACTGCGAGCGTGGTCAACGGGCCGCCGCCACGCAGGCCAACGCGATTGCCGGCTCCACCGGCGGGTGCAAAGGATTGCAGCGTGAACAGCGCCATTGCCGCGGCAGCGCGGCTCATTGTCGTTACGCAGGCGCGTTTGACGAAGTGGTCCGCATTTTTCTTCAGTGTCTGACCGCCGGGAGCATTGATCAGCAGTGTCTCGATGCGGTTGGTTTCGCCGCCGAAATCCTCAAGATCTTGCATAAAACGCGGGCCGTCGCCGTCGAGCACAAACGCATGTGCAATCGGTTCGAACGCGGCCTGCAAGGTTTCAGGCGTCGGCGGTGTCTTCCACCAGGTTAGCCAGCCATCGTCATTATTACTGGGCGGGCAAGCGGTTGCCAGCAAGCCGATTAGAAACTCGAGGCTGGCCAGACGAAAATCCGGCCGCGGCCAGTCCAAAGCAACGATGGGATCATGGTCGACTGTTTGGGTGATTTCGTAGGGGCGAATGAACCTGAAAAGACCACTGGCGTGACGTGCTGGAAGCCATGGTTCCGTTAATAACGAGAATGGCAAGGAACGGCTCCGTTTTGTATACTGTAAGAATATTTGCATCCTCTTTCCGCATCGGCAGAGTGCGGTCGCATCGTTCTTCGAATTATGGCTCTTTTTAAATGGCTTAGAAAAGTAATCTCCTAACCTCTCTCAGTCGGACAGCATCCAGCCAACATCTGCAGAAGCATTATCTTATCACGCACAAACCCGATCATAAATGATGCGCCGATCGACGCCGATGTTTCCCGGTCCAGACCCGACCTATGCGGTATCGTTGTCGGCGAGGCCTACCGGGAAGGTAAGGACCGCGTTGGCCGCACGGC
>NZ_CAXTGZ010000653.1:0-3325 GCF_964243625.1 uncultured Caballeronia sp. | reverse complement strand
GAGCGAGCGGCACGCGGCTATCGATGAAGCATTGCTTGTCGCGCTCGAACGCTGGGAAGAACTGGAAGCAAAGCGGAAGTAGGCCGGTCTGCGGACCTGCGTGTTTCGCGACATCGTTCGTCATATCGAAATATTTGTCGAAATCAGTAAAATACGTCGCGTTTTCGGGTGCGCTGGCTCTGGGGCCACAGTTTGGCTGCCAGTCGGCGTTCGCCGTCGCGGTTTCAAGTTATTGACGCTCAAATCGGCGCGGGCCGGACACGTGCGGCAAGCCCGCACCGGATCGGCCCGTACTGTTCACGCATTCGCCGGTGGTCCTGCACGGACCGCCGGACCACCGTCCAGACATGTCCACGAAAAAACCCAGCGCCGCCGACGGCGGCAAGAACAGCGGATACAGCGAAGCATCCATCAAGGTGCTGAAGGGGCTCGAGCCGGTCAAGCAACGGCCCGGCATGTACACCCGCACGGAAAATCCGCTGCACATCATCCAGGAAGTCATCGATAACGCTTCGGACGAGGCGCTCGGCGGCTACGGCAAGCAGATCACGGTGACGCTGCATGCCGACCATTCGGTATCCGTCGAAGACGATGGGCGCGGGATTCCCTACGGCCTGCATCCCGAGGAAGGCGTGCCGGTTGTCGAGATCGTGTTCACGCGCCTGCATGCGGGCGGCAAGTTCGATAAAGCCGCCGGTGGCGCCTACACGTTCTCGGGCGGCCTGCATGGCGTGGGTGTATCGGTAACGAACGCGCTTTCCACGCGGCTGGACGTGACCGTCTGGCGCGATGGCAAGGTGGCGGATCTCGGTTTCGCGAATGGCGATGTGGTCAAGCCGCTCGAAACACGCGCGATGAATCGCGGCGAGAAAAAATCTGGCACGCGCGTCACCGCCTGGGCCAACCCCAAGTATTTCGATTCGCCGAATTTGCCCGTGGGCGAGTTGCAACGCCTGCTACGCTCGAAGGCCGTGTTGTTGCCGGGCGTGGAAGTCACGCTCATCAACGAAAAGACCGGCGAGCGCCAGACCTGGAAATATGAGGATGGACTGCGCGGTTACCTGCTCGAAGGCATGGGCGGCAGCGACCTGCTGATTCCGTTGTTCGAAGGCGAACGCTTCGCGGGGAATGCCAAGTCGAGCGAAGAAACCTTCGCCGAAGGTGAGGGCGCGAGTTGGGTCGTCGCGTGGAGCGAAGAAGGTCCGTTGCTGCGCGAGTCGTACGTCAACCTGATCCCGACGCCCGCAGGCGGCACGCACGAATCCGGCTTGCGCGACGGCTTGTTCCAGGCGGTTAAAAGTTTTGTCGAGTTGCACAACCTGCAGCCAAAGGGTGTCAAGCTGCTCGCGGAAGATGTGTTCGCGCGGGTGTCGTTCGTGTTGTCGGCGAAGGTGCTCGACCCGCAGTTCCAAGGCCAGATCAAGGAACGCCTCAATAGCCGCGACGCGGTGAAACTCGTGTCGTCGTTCACGCGGCCCGCGCTCGAACTGTGGTTGAACCAGCATGTGGAGTACGGCAAGAAACTCGCGGAACTGGTGATCCGGCAGGCACAGGCGCGCACGCGCGCCGGGCAGAAGATCGAAAAGCGCAAGAGCTCGGGCGTGGCGGTGCTGCCCGGCAAGCTGACCGATTGTGAATCGACGGATGTATCGCGCAACGAATTGTTCCTCGTCGAGGGCGATTCGGCGGGCGGTTCTGCGAAGATGGGCCGCGATAAGGAATTCCAGGCCATCCTGCCGCTGCGCGGCAAGGTGCTGAACACGTGGGAAACCGAGCGCGACAGGCTCTTCGCTAACAACGAAGTGCATGACATCGCGGTGGCGATCGGCGTGGACCCGCATGGTCCGGACAGCCTCGACAGCAAGGCCGATCTCTCGAACCTGCGTTACGGCAAGATCTGCATCCTGTCGGATGCGGACGTGGATGGCGCGCACATCCAGGTCCTGCTGCTCACGCTGTTCTTCAAGCACTTCCCGCAACTGATCGAGCAGGGCAATGTGTGTATTGCGCGGCCGCCGCTGTTTCGGGTCGATGCACCCGCTCGCGGCAAGAAGCCGGCGCAAAAGCTTTATGCCCTGGATGAAGGCGAGCTCGAAGCCATCCTCGACAAACTGAGGAAGGACGGCGTGCGCGAGACGCAATGGTCGATCAGCCGTTTCAAAGGCCTGGGCGAAATGAGCGCGGAGCAACTCTGGGACACGACCATGAATCCCGACACGCGCCGCTTGCTGCCGGTTCAGCTCGGCGAACTCGGTTTTGACAACACGGTCACGCGCATGACCATGCTGATGGGCAAGGGCGAAGCGGCGTCGCGGCGTAGCTGGCTGGAAGAGAAGGGCAACGAAGTCGAAGCGGATATCTGACCTGAGCGCTGCCAAGCCTGACCTTGAACCTCGTCAACGCATAACACTGGAAATTCGATGGACGATCTCTTCGCGGAACAAGAAGCCGCGCCCGATGGCGAAAAACTGACGCTTGGCGACTACGCCGAGCGCGCGTATCTCGACTACGCGGTGAGCGTGGTCAAAGGCCGTGCGTTGCCCGATGTCAGCGACGGTCAGAAGCCCGTGCAACGCCGCATCCTGTTCGCCATGAACGAGATGGGCCTGGCGAATACGGCCAAGCCGGTGAAATCGGCGCGTGTGGTGGGCGACGTGCTGGGTAAATATCATCCGCACGGCGACCAGTCGGCGTACGACGCGCTGGTGCGCCTCGCGCAGGCTTTTTCGATGCGGTACCCGCTGATCGATGGCCAGGGCAACTTCGGATCACGCGACGGCGACGGCGCGGCGGCCATGCGCTACACGGAAGCGCGCCTCACGCCGATCGCCAAGTTGCTGCTCGATGAAATCGACATGGGCACCGTCGATTTCATGCCGAACTACGACGGTTCGTTCCAGGAGCCGAAGCTCCTGCCCGCGCGTCTGCCGTTCGCGCTGTTGAATGGCGCATCGGGGATCGCGGTGGGTCTTGCCACTGAAATCCCGTCGCACAACTTGCGTGAAGTCGCCGCCGCCGCGGTCGCGATGATCCGCAATCCGAAGATCGAACACGCCGAGTTGATGGACATGATTCCCGGACCGGATTTTCCGGGCGGCGGGCAGATCATTTCCAGCCCGGCGGAGATTGCAGCGGCTTATGAAAACGGCCGTGGCAGCCTGAAAGTGCGCGCCCGATGGAAAATCGAGGAAATGGCGCGCGGCCAGTGGCAACTCGTCGTCAACGAGTTGCCGCCGGGCACCAGCTCTCAGAAGGTGCTGGAAGAGATCGAGGAACTGACAAATCCGAAGATCAAGGCCGGCAAGAAGGGCTTGAGCGCTGAACA
>NZ_CAXTGZ010000652.1:0-3327 GCF_964243625.1 uncultured Caballeronia sp. | reverse complement strand
ATCATTGAAACGGGCGCCACGCCAGTATTTGCGGACATCGATCCGGTCACGCGCAATATCGATCTGGATCTGCTGGAAAAAGCCATCACGCCGCGCACCAAGGCCATCCTGCCGGTATATCTCTCGGGATTGCCCGTGGATATGGACCGGCTCTACGGCATCGCCCGCGACCATAAATTGCGCGTGATCGAAGATGCCGCGCAGGCGTTCGGTTCAACCTGGCGCGGCAAGAAAATCGGCTCGTTTGGCGACATGGTTTCGTTCAGTTTTCACGCCAACAAGAACGTGACGTCCATAGAAGGCGGCGCGCTTGTCCTGAATAACGAAGAGGAAGCGGTGCTGGCCCAGAAGTACCGGCTGCAGGGCATCACGCGCACGGGCTTCGACGGCATGGACTGCGACCTGCTCGGCGGAAAATACAATCTCACCGATGTCGCCGCTCGCGTCGGCCTCGGGCAGTTGAAGCACGTCGGGCGTTTCACGGAAAAGCGCCGCGAGCTCGCGCGAGCCTATTTCGAGAGTTTCGCGAACGGCTCGGCCGTGCGCTCGGGCGTGCAACTGCCGGTGCAGAACTTCACCGACAGCAACTGGCACATGTTCCAGATTGCGTTGCCGCTGGAGCGCCTCTCCCTCACGCGCTCGGAATTCATGGGGCAGATGAAGGAGCGCGGCATCGGCACGGGCGTGCATTACCCGGCGCTGCATCTGTTCACGCTGTACCGGGCGCGCGGATTCCATGAAGGCATGTTCCCGCACGCCGAAAAGTATGGCGCGTCCACGGTTACGCTGCCCCTTTTCACGCAGATGACCCATGACGACGTGACGCGAGTCGTGCAGGCCGTCGATGAAATCTGCGCGGCGCACGCCATATAAGAAGAAGCCGCGCCGCGGGATGCGGCCGGCGCAGCATCAATTGATTACGGAAATCTAGCGGAACCATCGCCAATATGAGTCAAACCGATTTTTTGCCGACCGGACCCGAACTGACGGTCGTGGTCCCGGTGTACAACGAGGAAGACGGCCTCGCCGCGCTCTTCTCGCGCCTGTATCCCGCGCTCGATGCGCTCGGTGCAACGTATGAGGTCATTTTCATCAACGACGGCAGCCGGGACAAATCCGCCGCACTGCTCGCGCAGCAATTTCGCGCACGTCCGGACACGACGCGCGTGATCCTGCTGAACGGCAATTACGGCCAGCACATGGCCATCCTCGCCGGCTTCGAGCAGTCACGCGGGGAAAGCGTAATCACACTGGACGCCGACCTGCAGAATCCGCCCGAGGAAATCGCCAAGCTGCTCGCCAAGATGCGCGAGGGTTACGACTATGTCGGCACGATCCGTCAGCAGCGCCGGGATAGTTTCTGGCGCAAGAAGGCATCGCGGCTGATGAACCGATTGCGCGAACGTATCACGCGGATTCGCATGACGGACCAGGGCTGCATGCTGCGCGGGTATAGCCGTCATATCATCGATACGATCAATCGTTGCGGCGAAATCAACACGTTCATTCCGGCGCTCGCCTACACGTTCTCGCAGAATCCGATTGAAATCGATGTCGCGCACGAAGAACGTTTCGCGGGCGAATCCAAGTATTCGCTGTACAGCCTGATCCGCCTGAACTTCGACCTCGTGACCGGGTTTTCGGTCGTGCCGCTGCAGTGGTTATCGTTCATAGGCGTGATTCTTTCGGTAGGGTCCGCAGGTTTGTTCCTGCTGCTGCTGGTGCGGCGTTTCATGTTCGGCGCGGAAGTCGAAGGTGTGTTCACGCTGTTCGCCATCACCTTCTTCATGCTCGGCGTGATCATCTTCGCGCTGGGGCTGCTCGGCGAGTACATTGGCCGGATCTATCAGCAGGTTCGTGCACGGCCGCGTTATCTGGTTCAGACAATACTGGAAGAACGCGACGGCCAGATCTCGCGTACCAAGCCGCGTCAGGAAGCCGTCGCCGCGATCACGCGCGAGGTCGATCCGTCATGAGGTCTTTGCCATGAAGCCACGCGCAGTCGTGTTCGCGTATCACAACGTCGGCGTGCGTTGCCTGCAGGTGTTGCTGGCGCGCGGCGTGGACGTTGCGCTGGTCGTCACGCACGAAGACAATCCGCAAGAGAACATCTGGTTCGGCAGCGTGAAATCCGTGGCGGCGGATCATGGGATCGACGTGATCACGCCCGCCGACCCGAAGTCGGCCGAGCTGCATGACGCCATAGCCAGGCTTGCGCCGGACTTCATCTTCTCGTTCTACTACCGGCAAATGCTGCCGGTCGGCCTGCTCGCGCTCGCCACGCGCGGCGCGTACAACATGCACGGCTCGCTGCTGCCGAAATATCGCGGCCGCGTTCCAACCAACTGGGCCGTGCTGAATGGCGAGACGGAAACCGGTGCGACGCTGCATGAAATGGCGGCAAAGCCCGACGCCGGGACCATTCTCGCGCAGACGCCTGTTCCCATTCTCCCGGACGACACCGCGAGCCAGGTCTTCGACAAAACCACCGTCGCCGCCGAACAGACGCTCTGGCGTGTGCTGCCGGCGCTGATCGCAGGGGAAGCGCCGCATCTTCCGAACGATCTCAGCAAAGGCAGCTATTTCGGCGGCAGGAAACCGGAAGATGGGCGTATCGACTGGTCGAAGCCGGCACAGCAGGTGTACAACCTGATTCGCGCGGTCGCGCCGCCTTATCCGGGCGCGTTCACGGATCTTGGACCGACACGGTTTATCGTAGCGCGCGCCCGGCTCGTGCCGCAAACCGGTTTGCCCGATTTCGAAGCCGAGACCCTGCGCGCGCTCGGGGATTTGCCCCCCGGCCTTCACGTGAAGGATAATGCGCTGTTTGGCGTATGCGGCGATGGCCGCGTCGTCGCCATTCGTGAACTACGGCAGCCATTCGTGGACGAAAGCCAGACTCCAGCCGGCGGCGAACGCGTCGTCAGTCCCGCCGAATTCGGCCGACTCACTCAATCACTTCCTCATTCATGAAAAAAGTCCTGATCCTGGGTGTCAACGGCTTCATTGGCCACCACCTTTCCAAGCGCATTCTCGAGACGACCGACTGGGAAGTCTTCGGCATGGACATGCAGCGCGACCGTTTGGGCGACCTCGCCCACCATGAGCGCATGCATTTCTTCGAAGGCGACATCACGATCAACAAGGAGTGGGTCGAATATCACATCAAGAAATGCGATGTGATCCTCCCGCTGGTCGCGATCGCAACGCCGGCCACCTACGTGAAGCAGCCGCTGCGTGTGTTCGAGCTCGACTTCGAAGCGAACCTGCCCATCGTGCGTTCGGCCGTGAAGTACGGCAAGCACCTCGTGTTTCCGTCGACCTCCG
>NZ_CAXTGZ010000651.1:0-3334 GCF_964243625.1 uncultured Caballeronia sp. | reverse complement strand
TTTTACCCCACACGCTTTGGAGCAAACTGAAGTTGCTAAGTGGCATTGTTATGAGCCTCGCAATCGCTGACGACTCATCGTAGATGCGAAGCACCCCCGAGGTGTACCCCCTTGACCTCGGGGGGTGGTATGTAGTAAGCGCTGAATGCAACCCTTTGTAACATCGGATGAATTGGTAACGACTCCGCGTTTACATTGATGCGCAGGTAATCGCGCAAGGGATGAGATGTCGATGTTGAACGCAGAGAGTGTTACGTTTTCAGCTGGCCACGAAACGGTTCATTTAAGGGCACGGCTGTCGCAGTTTGGAGGTCTCCTCGAACGCGAATCGTTATTGCGCCTGGGGCGCAACGGCGAGACGCGATTCACACAGGTCGTCCTTGCGAACGAGGCAAACGTTCAAGACCTACATCGGACTGAGCCACACGAAAAGATAAGAGACGCTATCCCGCGTATGGCGCGCGAGCCTTTGGCTGCAAGCGCAAAAAAAGTGTCGCTTGGTCACGATGAAGACGTGATCGATATGATTCGTCATCTTGCGAATGCGCAAGACGAAGCGGCTCTCCTCAGGCAACTCAGAGATGTCGTTCTTCGGCTCGGAGCCCGGACAACATTTTTCTGTTTGACGGAAAAAGGCACAGATGGCGCCCATCATTCATATCGTGTGCTATCGGCTTCCGCTGTGGACCTCGTTCAGAAGTATGCGGAAAAAAGGTGGTATGCGACGGACCCCTTCATGACGCATGGGGCACATTCTCAGCAGCCGTTCTTTTCCTCTGACGTCGGTTCGATTAAATACCTCGATGGAAGCCGGCGGGAGATGGCCGAATTCATGCGCAGTTTCGGCGCCTCCAGCTGGATAACCATCCCGGCACACGGCCCGGAAGCGCGTTTCTTCGGCGTGCTCTATGTGGCGATGCCGGACCTGCCTGAAGATGGTGGGGAAGAACCGCTTCGTAAAAACCGCTTATTGTTCAAACTGATTGCTGGTGAAATTTTTGATTGGTACGACCGGGGAGAACGGGCATCCTCTTGGAGCAGTAGCGGATTAACCCGGCTTGAACTCGACATTCTGTACCTGTCGGCACAAGGTGCGTCGTCAGCCATGATCGCTGAATCGCTTGGCCTATCTGCCAATGCCGTAACACGGCGTCACTTTAAGTCGATCAACGCAAAACTCCGCACTAACTCAATCACCGAATCGGTCCGTCTAGCCGCAGCTCGTAACCTCCTGCCGATTGCGAGTAATCGCAAAGTTGCCTATGTCCTACATAGTCCTATCTACGGCATCTTCTTGGGCCGCGACCATAGCGTGCCATTTTGGTCAGGGGTCATGCCCTCAGGGATGGACGAAGCGGCGGTTTTTGCAGACATCGAATCAGCCGAAGCCGCCTTGTCTGAACTCGGGCTCCCGCAAGGGCACGACGTAGAACTCAAACGCGTCGATATTCATCAAGCTGCCCAAACGGCAACAATCAATGACTGTTTGCGTGCAGGTTTGCCAGCTTGGGATCCGCTTGTACAAACAAGTGGCGCACCAGCGGATGATTCCGCGACGCCTGGCGAAATCGAAGAAGGACCGCCGCCGTCGTACCATTGATAAAATTTGAGACCGAACCTGGTGGTTGCCATGACATGCCGTCAGTAAAGAATCGGTTGACGGTGAAACATGCGCTCTTAAGGGGGCGTCGGGGCAAATTTCGTCTCTGCTTGCGCCAGCGATTGTAGCTGCTCGTTCGCGTGTTTTTATCACGTGCATCTCTGATGGAAAGAGCGGTGAAATCAACGTTGCCTGTTACTCCGGACGGTCGCTACTTTGTTGTCAGAGGACGTCTCTGGCGATGTACAAACCCGTTCTTGTCGGCCGAGGTAAAAAAGGTTTTGGTAGGCGAGTTGATGCAAGCCCGCCGCGAAAAGGGTTCAGCATTACGCGGTGGCGATAACGCGGGTCGCGAAGTTGCGCGTCAGAGAATCGATGAGATCAAAAAGCAGCTGGGTGAACGGGGTCCCGTTTGGTGGTCGGACGGCGCGCCTGACTGGAATCGGCATATGGCAAAGAACACCCCATATGCCGATTGGTATGCTGGGCTACCTAGCTGATACCCTGATCAAGTCGTAGGTATGCTCTTGCGAATTCTCGTTTATTTCGGAGGCTGGCCGATCTTGACCGGTTCAGCCGCTTTGCGACTGGGGCCATTTGGGGAATGGCCAAATGACTGTAGCTGGCTCGGTTTTCTTCACGACAGTGTCGGGAGTGCGGCATCCGCATGACGCTCGGAGGCCGCTCCTTACGTAACTCGATGGGAAGATTTTCACGGATCCGCAATCGCACTGGAAAGACCAACGCGCCCCGTTCTTGCCGTGATTCACGTAATGGGATGCAGTGAGGCGGCCAAAACGTTGGCCGGGCGCAATGTCGATCTGGCGCAAGCAGCCACACGACAAAGTCTTGCGATACCTTACGCTACGAGCCTCGATAACCTTTTCGACGCCGCATGCGCACTTGAATAGCCAACGAGTGCCGTCCTCGCGGGCGATCGCTGTGAGCCTGCCAAACGTACGGCCGGTGAGATCAGATGCCATATCGAATCACGTCAAAGCAATACGACTTGTCGCAAAAGTTCCAGGGCTTTCAATTCGCCCAGGCGACCGGTACGTGCCTTGCCCGCGAGCGTCTTGATCAGCGCCTCCGCAATCGGTGCAATGCCGAGCAAATCGTCCAGATTGGTCGAAGGAAGGAGGGGGTATACCTGCCCTCTGCCTTGCGCTTCAGTGGGCGCCGCAAGCTCTTGAAGAGCGGGGGCCGACGAGACGCTGCTATCGACGGGTTCAAGGACTCCTGATTCGACGACGGACGCGACCACTTGACCTTGGTGGCTGACGACCGCTTCCGTCTCAAAAGCTACCTCTGTCGGATTGTCCGTGCCATTCGCATCATGGAGCAGGGTGATGCGAGGGTCCGCCATTCGCGCCTTAATATTTGCAATCGTCTTCGCCACCGTCGCTTCTGGCGCGGCCACGGGCGGCAGTTCTTCTTGAGTGCCGGCGTGACGAGCCGACGAGGGGACCAGCAATTCCGACACCGACTTGGGAATGTCCGTTACTGTCCGAAGAACGTCGAACCAGCCAGTGGGCAGGCCAAGGCGTTCCGTGAACCGGCTCGCTTCAGCTTCGTCCATACGCTTTTGCCCATAAAAACGATTGGCCATGTTCGAGGCGCTAAGTTCCATTACCGCGCCAAGCCGCCCCTTTGATCCTTTGCGGGTCGTGAGGACATGAAGGTTCGCACGACGGATCTTCTCCAAAGCGGCGACATCATTCAACGGCAACGATT
>NZ_CAXTGZ010000650.1:0-3338 GCF_964243625.1 uncultured Caballeronia sp. | reverse complement strand
GGGTCGACCAGCAAGCGACCCGCCGTGGCATGCCCGGCCTGGTCGGTCAGCACGATCGCGGCGCCGGCGCCTTCGCCGGTCAGGGTCGCGAGATCGAGCGGGGCGTCATCGAGCAAGGTGGCTGGCGTGAGACGTTTTTCATCGATGGCCTGAGCGTATAAAAACGGCTTGAGCGTCGAGCCGGCTTGACGCAATGCGACGACCGCATCGACCTCCGGCGCATTCGATAACCCGCCCGCCGAGCCCACCCACGCGAGGATCTCGCCGCTGCGGTTATCGATCACGATGGCCGCCCCGTCGTGCACATTGCGTTGATGCGCGCGCGCGTTGAGTTCGAGCAGGGTGCGCGCGAGCGAATCGCGGGCGAAACGCTGCAGGCGGGTGTCGATGGTGGACTTGATGCGCGCGCCGGCTTCCGGATGGACTTCATTCGCGATACGACGCGCGAAATGCGGCGCGAGCGATTCTGAATCGAACGAACGCTGCGCCGCCGATGCCGTGCGCGTGAGCGTCAACTGCACGTAGCTGTCGAGATTCACGCACGGGTCCAAAGCCGGCGTCTTAGCCCGGTTCATGTCGCGCAGGATTCCGCACGCCCGCGCCGAGACCTTCGCGTAATTCGCATTCGGCGCTCGCACGAGCGCCGCGGTCACAGCGGCTTCGCGCTCGTTCAAGCCGGATGGCGACTTGCCGAAGAGCGTCTGCGATAACGCGGAGAGCCCCACGATCTCGCCGCGAAACGGCACGAGATTGAGATACGCCTCCAGGATCTGGTCCTTGCGCCACGCGTGATCGAGCCACAATGCGCCGACTGTTTGCGTCGCTTTTTCGGTAACCGATCTTCTGCCCGGCCGGCGATCGTCATCGATCAAACCGGTCAGTTGCATCGTCACCGTCGACGCACCCCGCGTGCGCGTGTTCCACAAGTTCGCCCATGCCGCGGCCGCGGCGCCGCGCCAATCCACGCCGCTGTGCTCGTAAAAGCGCTTGTCCTCCGAGACCACGATCGCTTCGCGCAGCGCCGGCGATACATCCTGCAGCGCGACCCAGTCGCCGCGCCGTTCGGATGTATCGATGCGCGTGCGCTGCAGCGGCTCGCCATCGCGGCCAAGCAACACCCAGTCGGAACTGCGCCAGCCCGAGCGCACCTCGTCGAAGCTCGGCAGCGCGTAGGCCGAACTGGCGAGCATGCATCCGAGAAGGGCGAGGGCGGCGCGTTTCATGGGTCTATTTTGCAGCGGCCGGTGATGAAGCAAGCGGCGCGACGACCACGGTCGCGTTTGGAACTGCACCGAACACGGACGGCGCGTACAGCGCTTCCACGCGCGTTGGCGGCAGCCCGAACGTGCCCGCGTTGTTCAGCCGGACCGTGTACTCGACCTGCAATTTGCCCTTCGGCAGATAGTCGTAATACGCGCGGTATCCATCGAAGCCACGTTCCACGAATGCCGGCCACGCGCCTTGCGCACTCTTTTCGCCTTCGGTGGCGGCTTCCGAGTCGCGGCCTAAGCCGGAGCCGAGGATCGTCGCGCCAGCCGGGACCGGATCGTTCACGACAACCCACGTCATGTCGCTTTGCGCTTCGATATCAAGATGCACGCGCACAATGTCACCGCGCGACAGCGTGCCTTTGACGGCGGGATCGATGGGCGTCACAGTCTTCGTGATCCGATACCCTGCCGCGAACGGCGCCTTCAACGCAACGGCCGCGAGACTTTCCAGGGTCGCCCATGGTTTGCCTGTTCCGTCCTGCGTGAGGGTGAGCGCGCCCTTGTCCCAGGGCAATGTCACGCTGTGCGAGCCCGGTGTGTTCCACGCGATCGCTTTATCCACGCTGCCTAACGCAATGTGCGTCTGCCCTGTCACCGGCGTGCTTTCAAACACACGCGAGAAACGTTCGACAGCAAGTTTGCCCCATAGATTCGAAGTCGTGGTGTCCCACGCGCCGTTCTTCTGCAACGCCAGCAATCCGCCGATCAGCCTGGGCATTTCGTCCTTCCAGGAAGGGTTGTCGGCGAAAAGCAGCGCCATGCGCGCCGCGTTCGTTTCCGGGCCGGTCATGAGCCAGTAGAGGTCGTCATCAGCCGCGGTCGAGAACGTCAGGCGCGTACCCGAATACGTCATGCGGGCGCGCAGGATCTGATCGATTTGCGCGCGCTGGTCGTCGCGCTGGGCAATGCCGTCCACGCGGGAAAGGATCGCGTAGTAGTCGAGCAGCGCGGACGTCGGCCACTGGTTCGGCGCGATGGTGATCGAGCCGAGCATGCGCGGCTCGGCGAGACCGTATCGCGACAACGCTTCGATGGCCGAGAGTTTCACGAAGTCGAGGTCCTGACGCGGCGACCAGAACTTGCGCTGGATCTTGCCTTCCACGAAGTTCGTCAATGCGCCCGCGAGCTTGTCGCGAAGGTCATCGGGCAGGGCGTAGCGGCGATCTGCCTTCGATGCTTCGTCGCTGACCGCAAGCAGATACGCCGACAACGTCGGACTGCCGTATGGGCGCGAATCATCGGACGGCGGGAAGTAGTTCGCGAGGCCGTCGCTGTCCAGATACGACGGCATGCGTGCAATCACCGTCTGCCATTGCGTGAGGTCGTTGAGACCCAGCGATCGCGATGTCTGTTGCTCGAGGCAGCTATACGGATAGCGCTCGAACCAGCGGCGCACGCCGGGCAGGCCATCGGCGAGTTTTGGCTGCAAGGTCACTGCAATGCCGCCGCGAATCTGCCCGTCGGCGGATGCGACCGCAGTCTCCGGCGGCGCGACCGGCAGCGTGAACGTGCCATCGACTTGCGTCATGGTGGCCTGCTGGACGGTCACGGGGATGGCCGGCACGACGCGTTGCGTGAGCTTGATCGCATCGGCGGCTTTCGGACCGCCTTGCTCGGCCGCGTTCACCTGCCAGTTCAACGCGCCCGTCGCCGCCATGCCAATGGCATCCGGCGTGTTGATCTCCCACGAGATTTCCTTCGATGAATCCGGCGCGAGTTCCACCGTTTGCGCCTTCAGATCGAGCGAAGGCACGTTCGGCGTGACGACAACCTGCATGGTGCGCGCGGTCGTGTTGCGCAGCGTGAAGAGCGCGCGAAACTGGTCGCCCACGCGCACGAGCGGCGGCAAACCGGATATCAGTTGCAGGTCCTGCGTGCTGCGTATCGATGCGCTCCCGGTACCGAACTGCCCGGCGCCAACCGCCCCGATCGCAACGATACGGAAACTCGTCAACGCATCGTTCAAAGGCACGTCGACCGACGCTTCGCCGTTTGCATCGAGCGTCAGGCGCGGATTCCAGAGCAGGAGCGTATCGAAGAGTTCGCGTGTGGCGCTGTGTCCGCCGC
>NZ_CAXTGZ010000649.1:0-3344 GCF_964243625.1 uncultured Caballeronia sp. | reverse complement strand
GCGCGCTCGCGAGCCGCGATTATTTCGTCGCGCAGGCGCACGATCAAAGCTGTTACTGGATTTATCGCGAGCGGCCGGGGAGTGCCGACGCGGAAGATCCCCGCTGGTTCCTTCACGGCCTCTTCGGATGACGCGCCGTGGATACGACCTTCTCCACGCTGCCCGCGTATGCGGAGCTATTTGCGTTTTCCAATTTCACATTTCTCCACGGTGCGTCGCGTGGAGAAGAGCTGGTCGCGCGCGCGGCTCAGCTTGGATACGCCGGTCTCGCGATCACCGACGAATGCTCGCTTGCGGGCGTCGTGCGCGCGCATGTGGAGGCGACGAATCTCGACTTTCCGCTTGTGATCGGCTCGTATTTCAGGCTCGTCAATGCGGACCGGTCGCCGGCGTTCGGGCTCGTCTTGCTGGCGCAGAACCGCGAGGGTTACGGCAATTTGTCGGAGTTGATCACCATCGCGCGGATGCGCTCGAAAAAGGGCGAATACCTGCTTACGCCGAACGATCTCGCGCGCCCGGACAAAGAATTCGCCCATCTGCGCGGCATGCCGGATTGCCTCGCGATCCTCGTGCCCGATTTCCCCGCGAAAGAAGCCGCGCTCGACGCCCAGGTCGAATGGCTCGACACCACGTTTGCTCAACGCGCGTGGGTCGGCTTGACGCTGCATCAGCGCGCACTCGACGATATGCACAGAGGGACAGTCGAACACATTGCATCGCTTTATAAAGTACCCGTGGTCGCAACTGGCAACGTGGTGATGCACGTGCGTTCACGCAAGCCGCTGCAGGACACCATGACGGCGATCCGCATTGGCAAGCCTGTGTCCGAGTGCGGTTACGAGCTCGCGCCGAACGCCGAGCAGCATCTGCGGTCACGGCTGCGGCTTGCGAATCTTTACCCTGAGCAAACCTTGCGGGAAACGCTCACCGTACTTTCGCGCTGCACTTTTTCACTGCAAGAACTCAAATACGAATACCCCGATGAACTCGTGCCCAAAGGCTATACATCGGCTTCCTATCTAAGGCAGGAAACGTATATTGGCGCGCAGCGCCGCTTTCCTTCAGGCGTGCCGCATGAGGTCCAGGCGCAGATAGAACACGAACTCGATCTGATCGTGGATCTGGAATACGAGCCGTATTTTCTTACCGTGTACGATCTCGTGCGCTTTGCGCGCAGTGAAAACATTCTGTGCCAGGGACGTGGGTCGGCCGCGAATTCCGCCGTCTGCTATTGCCTCGGTGTGACCGAAGTGGATCCCGCAAGCAGCAGCATGCTGTTCGAGCGCTTCATCAGCAAGGAGCGCGGTGAGCCGCCGGATATCGATGTCGACTTCGAGCATCAGCGGCGCGAAGAAGTGATCCAGTACATCTACAAGAAATATGGGCGGGACCGGACGGCGATTGCGGCGGCGGTATCGACATACCGGCCGCGCGGCGCATTGCGAGAGACGGGCAAGGCACTGGGTGTCGATCCGCAGATCGTGGATCGCGTCGCGAAGTCGCATCAATGGTTCGATACCAGTCAGGACTTGCTGCAACGCTTCATAGAATCCGGACTTGATCCGGAGAATCCGCTGATTCAGTCGTGGGCATCGCTTGCGGCGCAATTACTGAATTTTCCACGGCATTTGTCGCAGCATTCCGGCGGGTTTGTGATCAGCCGGGACAAGCTCACGCGGCTGGTTCCCATCGAAAACGCGGCGATGGT
Organism: uncultured Caballeronia sp.; assembly: GCF_964243625.1. NCBI lineage: Bacteria > Pseudomonadati > Pseudomonadota > Betaproteobacteria > Burkholderiales > Burkholderiaceae > Caballeronia > uncultured Caballeronia sp. The sequence goes on along the minus strand of NZ_CAXTGZ010000649.1, from coordinate 1,636 downwards.
CGATCGCAGCGTCATTCAGTGGGACAAGGACGATCTGGAAGCGCTCGGCCTTTTGAAAGTCGATGTGCTTGCGCTCGGCATGCTGTCCGCAATCAGGCGCACGCTCGATATCATTTCGGAGAAACGCGGCGAGCACTTTGAGATGCAGGACATTCCACGTGAGGATAAAACGACTTACGAGATGATCTCGCGGGCGGATACCGTCGGCGTGTTCCAGATCGAATCGCGTGCGCAAATGTCGATGTTGCCGCGGCTCAAGCCGCAAAAATTTTATGACCTCGTGATCGAGGTTGCGATCGTGCGTCCGGGTCCGATCCAAGGCGGTGCCGTGCATCCCTATTTGCGCCGGCGCCAGGGATTTGAGCCGGTGACTTTTCCCAACGATGCCCTGAAGGTCGCGCTCGAAAGAACCCTCGGCGTGCCGATCTTCCAGGAACAAGTGATGCAGATCGCGATGATCGCGGCCGGTTTCACAGCCGGCGAAGCCGATGCCTTGCGTCGCGCGATGGCCGCCTGGAAACGCAAAGGCGGTCTCGGAAAATACTACGACCGGATCGTGAACGGCATGACCGAGCGCGGTTATGAAAGAGCCTTTGCAGAAGGCATATTCGAGCAGATCAAGGGCTTCGGTGAATACGGTTTTCCTGAAAGCCACGCGGCGAGTTTTGCATTGCTCGTGTATGTCAGCAGCTGGTTGAAGTGCCATGAGCCTGCGGCGTTTCTTGCCGCCATGCTCAACTCGCAGCCAATGGGTTTTTATTCGCCTTCGCAGCTCGTGCAGGATGCGCGGCGTCATGGCGTTGTCGTGCTTCCCGTCGATGTCACCATCAGCGGCTGGGATGCGGTGCTCGAGCGCGATGCCGATGGAAACAAGACCGCGGTGCGGATGGGTTTATCGCTGCTCAAGGGAATGCGCGATGGCTCAGCGGAGCGCATCGAAACGGCGCGTTCGGTGCGTCAGTTCGCGAGCGTCGGTGACCTCGCGCAACGGGCGCAGCTCGACCGGCACGATCTGCAGGTGCTGGCTGCAGCGAATGCGCTGACATCGCTGGCGGGGAACCGGCGGGAAGCGCTTTGGCAATCGGTCGCCGCCGTACCCGACAAAGACATGCTGAACGATGCACGCATGGAAGACGCAACGCCTGTGCTGGGCGCTCCGTCGGAAGCCGACGATATCATCAGCGACTACAAGACGGTCGGTTTATCGCTTGGACGCCATCCGCTTGAATTGCTGCGGGCGGAATTGCTTGCGCATCGATTGATGCCGGCGGCGACGTTGCACAGTTATCGCAATGGCAAGCTCGCGCGTGGTTGCGGTTTGGTGACCGTGAGGCAGCGGCCGGGGACCGCGAAGGGTGTGATGTTCGTCACGCTGGAAGACGAGACGGGAAATGTGAATGTGATCGTGTGGCCGAGTTTGCTGGAAAGGCAGCGGCGCGAGGCGCTGGGCGCGACGCTGCTTGCGGTGTATGGCACCTGGCAATGTGAAGGCGAGGTGAAGCACCTTGTTGCACAGCGGCTGGTGGATATGTCGCATATGCTGGGCGGGCTGGCCAGTGTTAGCCGGGATTTTCATTAAACCCTTTTCATGAACTCTTTACCCCACCTCCGCCAACATCGCCTTGACCGCGCTCAT
>NZ_CAXTGZ010000648.1:0-3347 GCF_964243625.1 uncultured Caballeronia sp. | reverse complement strand
CTCAAGGTTGCAGCGGCACAACGGTCATGGCTCAGGTAATGATCGACGGCAGCCTGCTTCTGTTCGGCCGAATACCTCGGCGCCGCACGAACATAGCCAGTTCGTAAATCATGACACTGTTCGTATTCACGATGCCACGCCTTCAAGGAAATCTTTGTCGGGTAACCCAACTGCCTGATGGTCGCCTTGATGCGCTTTCCCAACTTCAAATAGAGCCGGACCGCTTGAACGCGGTCTTCGTACGAGTACATGGACTACCTCCAGGTAGTCCAAGTTTTTGTCCGCACCCCCTTTGGGTCAAAACTCAGTGCAAATCAACAGTGTTAGGAAACTAGCTCGCGATCGCTCGGTGATCCTGTTCGACAATGTTGTTCAGATACTTGTTCCGGCGGATTTTGATCAGCTTTTCGCGCTGGGCGTTCAGCGCCTCAAATGCGGCCAGATTTGAACCACTTTAATGAATTGTGATCATTTCAGGCTCGCCATTGTGATCAATCGATTTATCGAAATAACGTTGCGCGGCGGCCTTGTCACGGTGGGTTCGAAGCAGGAAATCGATTGTTGCTCCAGCCTTGTCCACTGCTCGATACAAGTACTTCCTCTGTCCTTTGACCTTGATATACGTCTCATCGACGCGCCAGCTTCTGCCTACCGCTCGCTTGCGGTGACGGAACGCTCTCTCAAAGACGGGCAGCAGTCTAATCGCCCAACGGTGCACCGTCGAATGATCGACCTCGATGCCGCGCTCCGCCATCATCTCTTCCAGGTTTCGCACACTCAGCCTAGGCGACATACCAGCGCACGCACATCAACGTCACATCAAACGGATAGTGAGGGCGTTTAAACACACGCGCCAACGCCGGCGTCAGGGAATGTTTCATCGCAGCACGCAGTTCGTTTTCTTCCCGCCAACCATAACGCACCGTCTTAGAAGCCTTAACAAAATGATGTTTGGGGGCTGTTAACTCTTGATCGTTCCTGTTAACCTTATCGTTGTTTCGACAGCGAAAAGGACATGGCCAGACCGATACTCGACGACGATCTATGGGCACTCATCGAACCGTTGCTGCCGCCGCCCAAGCCTCGGCGCTCACGGCATCCCGGGCGCAAGCCGCTGGACAATCGCGCGGTACTGACGGGTATCCTCTTTATCCTCCACTGGTTTGCGGTGGGACCTGCTACCCCAAGAGATGGGTTGCGGCAGCGGTATGAGTTGCTGGCGCCGCCTTCGCGACTGGCAAGCTGCCGGCGTGTGGGACGAGCTACACGAAGTGCTTCTTGCACGTTTGCGTGCGGCTGACCAAATCGATTGGTCCCGGGTCATCGTCGACTCCTCTTCAATCCGTGCCATGGGCGCTGGTCAAAAACGGGACCCAATCCTACAGACCGCGCGCGACCCGGTTCAAAGCACCACCTCATTACCGAAGCGCAGGGCATTCCGCTCGCGGTGATCCTGACGGGTGCCAATCGACACGATGTCACCCAGCTCCATCCACTGGTTGATGCCATCCCGCAGATCGGCGGCAAACGCGGCAGACCACTATTGAAACCGAAGATCGTTCAGGGCGACCGAGGCTACGATCACGACAAATACCGCCGTCTGTTACACGCTGCTGGCATTGCAACTGAAATAGCACGGCGCGGCCAGCCTCACGGCAGCGGTCTGGACAAAACCCGCTGGGTCGTAGAGCGGACCATCTCCTGGCTTCATATTTTCCGTCGACTGCGTATCCGTTTCGAGCGCCTGGCTTTTATCCATGAAGCTTTCTTGAAGCTAGCCTGCTGCATCATTTGCTGGCGACAGCTGCAAAACTCATTTTGTTAACGCCTCTTATTGCGACAGAACCATTAAAGGCCCTGCCCTCTGTGACTGAGCATTTTGATCACTCGGAAATCGACAGGATGATCGACCCCGCCAACTAGCTTGGTCTCGCATCCCTAATGGTCGATCAATTGCGACATGTCCCTATTTGATCCCAACCGGGACACCAGGAGAGCTGTCGAAAATAATCTAAAACCTTCAGAGGCTTGTGCGCGCCGCAAGACTTTTAAGGCGAGACTCGAATTTAGGCGCCTTCATTCGTTGAGCCTTCCTCTCCATGGAGCGGTAGGTAGTGTGAGACTTCGTCGAGCTTGTCGCCCAGAACACGCCTAACCACGACATAGAACACAGGGATGAGCAACAAGCCGAAGACGGTCGCAAACAGCATCCCACCGATCACGCCGGTACCGATCTCATGGCGCGAAGCGGAGCCCGCCCCTGTTGATATGACGAGAGGAAACACGCCAAGAATGAAGGCCAACGACGTCATCAAGATGGGACGCAGCCTCAGCTTACCGGCAGACACGACAGCATCAAAGAGCGTCATTCCCTTCGCCTGCCCATCGACTGCGAATTCTACAATCAGAATCGCGTTCTTCGCAGCCAGTCCGATCACCGTCACCAGACCTATCTTGAAGTAGATGTCGTTGGGGACGCCGCGCAGCAAGCAGAACGACACAATTCCTAGCAAACCCAGCGGGACCACGAGCAGTACCGCGACGGGGATCGACCAACTTTCATAAAGCGCCGCAAGGCATAAAAATACGACAACAATCGACAGTATCATCAACATGGTGGCTGAGTTGCCGGCGAGCAATTCTTGGTAGGACTGCCCGGTCCAATCGGCGTGGAAGCCCGGCGGCAGCTTGGTATCTACCGTGTGTTGCAGTGTCTGCACGGCCTGGCCCGTCGAATATCCTGGCGCCGGGTTGCCAACGATTTCAACTGCGGAAAAGCCGTTGTAGCGAGGCAGTGCGGCTGGACCAACGGCCCAATTGGTCTTCACGACGCTAGATAGCGGGACCATGTTGTAAGGCGCTATCGATGTGTTTGAAACAGAAGGATTGACCTGGGTTAAATAGCCGCTTGTGTTAGTGGCGCTCGCGGCGCCGCTGGTCGCGCCGGTCGACGCACTGGTGATCCCCGTGGGCGTGTAGATGTGCCTCAGCGAGTCCAAACCCATCCGGTACGGCGTATCGGCTTCCACATAGACGCGCTTCACTCGGCCGCCGTACGTGAACTGATTAACGTAATACGGCGCTAGATCCATCTGAATGGCATCGTAGACGTCTGTGAGCGACAGCCCCATCGCCTGTGCCTGCACCCGATCCACCGACATTTGAAGTTGCGGTGCATCTGGCAGCGAGTTGGGACGAACGCCATAGAGCGTTGAATTCTTGGATGCTTCGCCCAATAGAATGCCCGCTGCCTGAGCCAGTTGCGCTCGTGTTTGGCCGGACCGGGCCTGTAGGAACATGTCTACGCCGCCGAATTGGCTTAAACCTTGGATGGTTGGCAGATTCAC
>NZ_CAXTGZ010000647.1:0-3351 GCF_964243625.1 uncultured Caballeronia sp. | reverse complement strand
CGGGTGTGACGCCGGTTTTGCGCATCGGGTTAACGCTTAACAGCTATCCTGGTTGGGTTTCATAGTTAAGCCCGTTATTCGAGACCCCGAGCAATTCCTCGGCGGTTGATCGCTATTCGCCCTTCCCTGCGAATCGGCCTCGGATTCGAGATTGAAAACGGGCTGCCAAAGCGGGTTCTGCAAAAGCAGCAACGGAACGGCGCTTCGAGAACGCACGCGTTGATTGAGTACGATGTCGCTCGACCACAACTGCGGCAAGATGTTTCCAAAGGAACCTTGTGAACCGGACAAATGCTCTCGCTCGGCCGTTGAAACAACACGCTGTGATAGCCGAGGCCTGAACATAACCGGCAATATCTGAAGCTTGCGCAACACTGCCGATGCTCGGAGCCCGCCAGAAGCGATCGCCGCAAGAGTCGCGTGGAGACGCCCAACGTTTCCGAGAGATTTCGAACATCAACGAATGCGTGGCTGGGAAGCACCCCCTCATAGGGATCGACTTTTGCATTCACTTGATTGGCAACAAGATGGCCCGGCAATCGATTGGCAAGGACGAACTTCCATAGTATCGACAGGATAGATTCGTGCGGCCAGATCCACTTTGGATCGAACACGTAGCCAAGCGCCGGAGCGAGCATTTCCTCGTCCAGCGACAGAATCGGGAACCGCGACAATCCCCGCTCATCAGGCCGTCGCGAGTACGTTACCGGTGGCATGGCGAGTTTGAACGTAACCGCAGTGGCGCACGGCGTGAGCCCACATCGCCGAACCCGGGCGGTATTGCGCATCGTCGCGAAGCTCACTCTCTTTAAGACCGATTTCCACTGCCCTGACGAAGGATTCCATCGGAATCTCTAAACGACCGGGAAGACAGGCTTTGTTATGCGCTTCCTCGAAGGCATTCCATAAAACATGAGCGTCGTCCATCAGGCGATATCCAGCGTCGAACGCCTGTGGAATGTAGAAACGGGTGAACGTCCAATCGTTGCCTTGAGGATACGTTGTCTCGTCATAACCCAGCAGGCACGTTGCGACGTCGTCGGCGTTCCTGACCCCGTAGAACGCCATTTCCTCGACCATGAGGCGCGCGACAATTTGCGTCTTGTTGGCGATCTGAAGCCCTGTCTTCTGCGCGAGCAACTCTTGCTGACCCACCAGGAACGTGAAGAGCTTGATTTGTTGCCGGTCAAGTGCGTCGTGGACGTCGCGAAGCCACTCATATTCGTTCTCGTTCAGGCGCTGCGCCTCGTCGCAAAAGAGCACGACAATGCCGCTACCAGCTCGTGCAGCGGCTTCGCGGATCTTGGCGGTCAGTCTCATGCGTTTCGACGGGTTCCCGCCCGTGTCCGGCTGCGGGTAACCGACCGCCGAAAGGAGGTTGGAAAAGAACGGTCCTTCGGCGTGGCGCGGCTTGTGCTCGCATTGCGCATGGTATGTCGTCACCTTCGGATAGTTTCGGGCGAACAAGAGGCGTACATACTCTATCGCTCGCGTCTTGCCGATCCGAGACGGGCCGTAGATGAGAGCGCCCGTGATTCGATAGCGAAGGCAACGAGCGACGAGGTCGTAGAGTTCCTGGATGGCGGGCGTCGCGATACGATAGTTACCGGTGGCCAGTGGGTGAATCGAGGGATCGATTGGCCGTGGAATTTCGATGGACATTGCACACCCCCTTCATTATCTCGTCCTAAAAGACCTGCCCTGTCCCGATGCTGAGCCTGCGTGCGCGAGCAATTGGCGTTGGCAGCGTTTCCCGGTCCACGACTTCTGCAGGCATCGGCGATACCGCCTCATTGGCACCGCTTGCGGTGCCTCTCACCCGCGGCGGCCCGGCTGGTGTGCGTATCAACGGCGCTGGCGTCATCGCGCGGATCACCTGCGCTAATTCAGTTGCCGCCTTTCGCTTATGTTTTGCTTCCGCCAACTTCTGCTTCAAGTACGCTTCGATTGGATTGGAATCGAACGTCCCGCTGTAGCGTCTGGTGTCGGAGGCCTTGCGGATCTCTCGTCGTAGCTTCAGATTGTGGGGAACAACTCGCCACATCCCCTGCGCTTCGAGGACACCAAGTTCAGAACCGTCAGGCAGGAACGCGCGGACGGAACGAAGATCGTCCGAGTTAATGTAGACCAACAGCTGGCGGCCAATCAAATGCGTGCTCGATGCCAAGATCGTATTGGCGTAGCGGGCACCGTACAGGTTGATATGTGGCCGCACCCCCAGTTCCAAATACGCTCTTACCCGAGAGCGTCGCGCGCTCTGCATCAGGCACAGAGTTCGGCGATGTTGCTCGGCTAACCACGTCACGAGCGATTGCCGTCCGCGGATGTAATATTCCATGGCTTCGAGAGGCGTCACGTTATTCAATCCAGCGTGGGGCGTGCCGTTGTAGTTGGCCATGGCATATTCGATCAGCTCCTCCAATTCATCGAACGAGACATACAAGCGAAGGCCGCCCTTTGGATCGGATAAGGCGCGCCGCAGATCCCTCGGGTGTGATCCGGTGTAGCCTGGGAGGCGGGATGAAAACCGCGTATGCACGGTGCCGAAAAGACGTTCAACGTAGGGCCGTTCATCCGGGCTATACCGAGGACCGGCATCGACACAGCAGCCGACGAATTCGCAAAGCGCTGATAGCGTCTCGTTTGCAAGGTTGGCTTTCGCGTTATCCAGCTTGATCCATTCCCAGGTCGCGTAGCCCAACTCGAGCAGGCGTTCCGATGGAAATCCTTCTTGCGGCCCGTATGAGAGGCCCGGGATCGTGAATATCCGGGATCTGTGCGGTTCCAATGCTTTCTCGATCGTCTTGATCACGTCATATCGACTGTATTCCCTGCCAAGAACTAGGTTGTATCCGAGCACCGCTCGGGTACATACGTCGATGATAACCAGCAGCCAGACCCTTTCAATTTCAAACTCGTGTTCGAAGCCCATCGGGTCTGCGATGATTACTTTAAGACGAATATCAAGGCGGTGACCATCGAACTCAACGACCTGATAGGGACGCGTCGCCGTCGGCGAAGAGACCAGGTCGTCGATGCGCGGGAGCCCCTTGAGATGAGTGGCGCCAGCCGCATGCGCGGCCACGCCGAAGTTGCGCAACATCTCTGCCTTGAGACGCCTCGACAATACTCGGAGCGCCTTGTCTGCGGTGTTGAAGGGATAATCGGCCGCGGTCAATCCGGCGGACCTGCATTGCCGCAGGAATTCGTCGTGAACAGCGGTCAGCCCGCTTAGCCGCGTGCGCAACGCCCCGTCGGTGTGAATCTGTTCAAGCAAAACTTTGCGTCGCTTCACCCGAAGCGCAAGCCACGCTGAGAGCGCCGGGTAACGCTCTAAAAGGTATGAAAATG
>NZ_CAXTGZ010000646.1:0-3361 GCF_964243625.1 uncultured Caballeronia sp. | reverse complement strand
AATCGGTTCAATGCACCTGTACACGCATCTGACAGACCCATGGTGGCCCGTAGCTGCGCAATGTGCTCCTTGATCGGTCTCCCCATGCCGGACGACTGACGGAAGATCTCGCCAAGCGTGCAATAGCGCTCTGTGCTCGCCGTCTCCATGAGATACAGGCTTAAGCCCACGAACAGATTGCGCGCCAGGTCATTCCAGAACTTGGTTTTGGCCTCGACGTTGGTTGGATAGAACTTAAGGCCAATCGCCTGTACGTCGCCAATGCGAAGATGCTCCGGGCGATCAGCAATCGAGTCGAACACGTTCCACCCGTGCGACTTGCCGTCTTCCGCAAAGGGAGCCCACAGGAACACCTTCTGCCCGTACTTTTGCCGGTAGGCGGACGTGTACTTATAGTTCTCCAGCTTCAAGTCAAGGACGACCATCGAATCCGGATAGGTGAGGAGATTCGGGATCGCCACTGCCACGCCTTTTCCCGATCGCGTAGGCGCGGCGAGCATGACAAATTGCTGGCCCGGAAACGTCAGATATTTGCCTCGATACTTGCCGACGATCAGCGCGGGCTTGCCGTCTTCGCCATCGAGTAATCCGGTCTTGCGGATTTCATGCGCCTTCGCGAACCGAGCACTGCCATGAAGCTCGCGTTTGGCCGTACCGAACGCAGCAAAGCAAGCAGCCGTGATCGCACCAACGGGAATGGCCATCGACACAAACGTACATGCGGCAAGCGCTTTCTTGACGGCAGGTACATCGCCATAGGCATGCCAGTAGTCGCGCAACGTAAAGATGCCAACCACCGACGACGGCAAGTGCTGCAGTTTTGCGAAGAGCGCGGCGCCCGCGTACTGGCCGCCCACCGCAACAGCCGCAACGCCGGCGGCTGCAAGTGCGCTCACGAGGATCTTTGATTGAATCGTCATGTCCGTGACCTAAACGCAGCTGACTGCATAGCCGGGACCAAACATCCGAGTGGTCCAGTCACCGGCTGCGACCAACCCGGACGCAGCTTCAATTGGAAACACGGGCATCTTGCATCGGTCATTTATGCGAGCCCCCGCAAGAGCTTCCACTTCTCCACGGGGTCGTAGTGGATCTGCGTCAGGCGTTTCCGTTCCAAGAAGAGCACCAGGTCGATGGTGGTCTTCACCTCGTGCAGGATGTAGCTCCAGTCGAGCGTCTGGCCAACCTGGCTTGCCTTGACCAGTGTCGCGATCCGCGAGAAGGCAGACGCACAATCGTTCGCATGCACGGAAGTCATTCCGCCATCGGTACCGGTATTGAGGAGCGTGAGGTAATCCCACGTTTCATCGCCGCGCAACTCGGTGAGAAACACGCGGTCGAATTTCATGCGCAGCGTCGAGCGGACGATTTCTTTCGCTGGCAAGCTGTCGCTGAAGAACATGTGGACGTGGTTGGGATGGTTCGGTAACGACAGTTCGTGCGTGTCTTCGATCGTGCCAATGCGCGTGGTCGGTGGCACGAGATCAGCCAACATTTTCATGAGGGTCGTCTTGCCGGACCCGACACCACCGACCGTCACGATGTTGAGCTTGTGCTTGATCGCAAGTTCGAACATCCGTGGAACGTTGCGAGCGGCTTTGGCTGCAAGCATCTCCAGCTCGAAGGGCGCAAGCGTGACGCCAGCCGGCACAAATTCGATGGGTGCAGCATCTTGAACACCGTCATCCAACAAGTCAGACATACGCCGTACAGCAGCCGATGCCGCCAGTACCGACGGAGATACATCCACAAACTCTGTCAGCGTGCCCGCACGAACATAATCGTCTTTGGAAAAGCGAACTGTGCTCGGAATCCGGATGGTCATCGAGACGGTTCCCGGCTCGCACGCGGGAGCAGTCATGACCTGGCCGCGTTCGCCGTCGGGCAAGCGCACTGGCTTGATTGGCGCGAGGGCTGACAAAGGCGGGGACGCCTTGTTGTAGATCGTCAACGCGTCCGCCAGCTTCTTGCAAAGATCGAACGACAAGGCGGGCGCTGCGTGTTGCTGCCATCCATCGACCGTCTCGGTCCACATCTCATGGGGACGGTTGATCGTCACTTCCGTGACACCTTGGGTCGCCATTTTTTCGGCAATGCCGGTTGACGCGAGATAGCTGCGGACTGTTTTGCTCGAATCGAAATGGGTCGAGCCCACATGACTACTGGTGTTCGAGGTCATAGACGCTCCTGAAGTCCACATCGCGTGCCACGAAAATGTTGAGCGCGGAACCCTGATTCGAGTACGCGGTCGGCGGGATATCGACGGTGTTTTTGAGGGTGTCGTCGGCCAGGCTTTGGCCCGCAGACGAGGTATTAGAAAACTGGATCTGGTTGTCGCCGCTGCCGAGCGACCGGTTGCTTGCGGCCTGTCCGAAGTCGCCAATGAGGCTCACCATGATGGCGCCGCCGAAACGGTCCCAGAAATGATTGTCGACATAGGCTTCGAGGCCGCTTGCGCCAAGCGAGTCGGAACCAGGCGAGTCGAGCGGGATCGTGACGCCATTGGGCATATCGATGCGCGACCACAGCACGAAGATGCGCGCCTGCCCCTGCATGAGGGCGGTGCGCTGCTCGCCAGTGGCCTCACTGCCACGCTCGACCAAGAGTGTCCGACCGTCAGCGGAATACACGTCCTGAGTGACGATGCACGAGGTCATGCCTGAATAGGTCGTGACGATCTTGGTTTTCTGGGCACAAGAAATGATGATGCCGCGCTTGAGGAGATAGTCCAGATCAGGCAGGAAGCTCGCCTTGACGCTAGGCAAGGCCGAAGGGGTGAGACGGTCATCCAGTCCGCCGGCGACACCGCGCGCGACGACAGGGACAAGGCTTGCGCTTTTGCCTTCGCTATTTCTGGCACCATTTGCCCCACCTTTGTCGTCGCCATTGTTCAGCAACACGTCTCCATCGAGGCGGCGCTCCGCAACGGTCTCGATGTGTGGCGCGCTTTGGGCGGCCGCCCCCGCATGACCGCCGACGCTTGCCACGGCGACAGCGCTTGCTGGTGCACCGCTTGGCACGGGCATCGAGGCTCCTGACTGGGCGGCTGAGATCGACGCCTGTTCGGCGGCCGCCGCCTTCTCGCGCTTCAAGCGGTCCGCATCCACCGAAAAGTCATGTCCGGTGTCAGCGCCCATTTCTTTCGGCGCCGTGCGCGCATCGGCCTTCGCCTGGTTGTGCTGGTCCTGCAAGCGCTTGGCGAACATCGCACCGCCTAGTGTCACCGTGGCAAGCGCGATTACGGCGATTGCGACGGCCGTCAATTTGTTGACATTCGCTTTCTTGCGCGTCTGCTTGAGGTTCGGCATTCCGCGGTCGCCAGCCATGTTCGCTGCGCCGGCCGCACCCGCCTCATTGGATA
>NZ_CAXTGZ010000645.1:0-3371 GCF_964243625.1 uncultured Caballeronia sp. | reverse complement strand
GACCCTTCCCGCCGATGGACATTGCAGTCGCTCGCCGAGCGCGCCGGCATGTCACGCACGGTCTTCACACTCAAGTTCAAGAAGACAGTCGGCGTCTCGCCGATGGACTATCTGACGCGCTGGCGGATGCTGCTCGCCGGCGACCGGCTGACGAACTCGGGCGCGCCGGTTTCATCGATTGCGCAATCGCTTGGGTACGAATCCGAAAGCGCGTTCAGTACCGCGTTCAAACGCGTGATGGGTTGTTCACCCCGGCAGTACAGCCGTGGACATGGCGCGGTGGCAGCCTCGTATGGCGACCGCGAAACCACCGTCACTGCGTAGGGACTCACGTCTGCGTCACGCGCTTACTGATGCAAAGGCATCTCGGCACTTCCGAACTGCAACGCGGCAAGCTGCGCATAAAGCGGCGAGCTTAGAAGCAGGTCGGCGTGACGGCCCTGCGCAACAATGTGCCCGTGTTCCATCACGACGATACGATCCGCCTGTTGCACCGTTGCAAGCCGATGCGCGATGACGAGCGTCGTCCGGTTCTGTGCAGCGTTATCCAGTGCCTGTTGCACGAGGCGTTCGCTGGCTGCGTCGAGCGCGCTGGTTGCTTCGTCGAGCAACAGGATGGGCGGGTTCTTCAGGATCGCCCGCGCAATCGCAATGCGCTGCCGCTGTCCGCCGGACAAGCGCACGCCGCGCTCTCCGAGAAACGTCTCGTAGCCTTGCGGCAATGCTTCTATAAACCCCGCCGCCGCAGCCATGCCGGCCGCGCGCTGCACTTGTTCGAGCGTGGCGTCAGGCGCGCCGTAGCGGATGTTGTCGAGCACGCTGCCCGAAAAGATCACCGATTCCTGCAGTACGACGCCGATCTCCTTGCGCAGATCGGCGAGGGGCACATCGCGCGTTGGCACGCCGTTGATCAGGATGGCGCCGGTCTGCGGATCGTAGAAGCGCAGCAGCAACTGGAACAACGTGGTCTTGCCGGCGCCCGAAGGCCCGACCAGCGCAACATGTTCACCCGAGCGCACGTTCAGCGTGATACCCGAAAGCGCCGCTATGCCGGGACGCGACGGATACGAGAAACTCACGTTATCGAAGCGGATGCCCTCGCCTTGCGCGGGCAGCGGGATGGTCGTGCCGGCCTGCGTGACCGGCGAGCGCGATGACAGCAATTGCAAAAGCCGTTCGGTGGCGCCGGCGGCCCGTTGCAGATCGCCCCACACTTCGGCGAGCGCGCCGACGGCGCCGGCCGTGAACACCGCATAAAGGATGAACTGGGAAAGCTGGCCTGCAGTCATGCGCCCGGCCAGCACCGCTTGCGCGCCAAGCCACAGCACGAACACGATCGCGGTAAACACGAGCACGATCACGACCGCCGTCAACCACGCGCGCGCCCGAATCCGCGTGAGTGCCGTTTCAAAAGCAAGTTCCACCGCGCCGCCAAACCGCCGCGCCTCGAACGGCTCTTGCGCATACGACTGTACGGTCGGCATGGCGTTGAGGACCTCGCCCGCCAGCGCGCTTGCGTTCGCGATCTTGTCCTGGCTCGCACGCGAAAGCCGCCGCACACGCCGCCCGAAGATAAGGATCGGCGCGATCACTACGACCAGCGTGCCAATGATATAACCCGACAGCACGGGACTCGTCACCGCGAGCATCGCCACGCCGCCGGTCAGCAGGAAGAAGTTGCGCAGTCCCATGGAAAGGCTGGTTCCGACGACGGTCTGGATGAGCGTGGTGTCGGCCGTGAGCCGCGACAGGACCTCTCCGCTTTGCGTGGTTTCGAAGAACTGCGGACTCATGCCGAGCATGTGGTCGTAGACCGCGCGCCGAAGATCGGCGGTGACCCGCTCGCCCAGCCACGATACAAGATAAAAGCGCGCCGCCGTGGCGCCTGCCAGCACCAGCGACACCACAAACAGCGCGAGGAAATATCGATCGATATGCGCGCGGTCGCCCCCGGCGAAGCCCCGGTCGATCAGGTATTTGAACGCCACCGGCAACGCCAGCGTGGCGCCCGCCGAGGTGATCAGCGCGAGGAAAGAAAGCGCCCATCGTCCGGCGTAAGGACGCAGGAAGGGGAAAAGCGCAAACAGCGGTTCGACGGCCCGCGAAGGCGGCGCAGACGTTGACGATGATGAAGGGACAGCGTGCGGCATGAGTTTCCCGATTGGTGCGATGTCCCAAGCATTGTGCCAGCGCAGCGTGACGACCCTACTCCGCCGCTGCCGGCATGCGGAAGTGTTCCGCGCGCAATGTGACGTGCGCGAACACGAAGGCGGTAATCGCCGACAGTGCAATGCAAACCACCATCGGCTTTGGCGCGCCGTTCGTGACCAGACCCGAGAGCGCCATCACGGCCGCGCCGACCACGAACTGCAACGCGCCCATCAATGCCGAAGCCGTCCCCGCGATCGCACCATGATGTTCGAGCGACAACACCGCGGAAGTGGGCATCACCAGCCCAAGGAACCCATAGCCGATAAACAGGAACAGCATCATCAGCGGCAGGTTATCGGCGCCGGCGAGGAACAGGACGGCCAGGATGCTCATGGAAAGCGCGAAGCCCGAGACCGAGACGCGAATCACGCGCGGCAGGCCGTACTTGGCGGTCAGCCGCGCGGTCAACTGGCTCACGCCGAAGAACGCCGCCGCATTGAGCGCGAAGCAGAGGCTGAACATGGTCGGCGTCAAACCATAGTGGTCGATGATCACGAACGACGCATTCGCCAGATAAACGAAAAACGACGACAGGCCGAACGCTCCGACCAGCGTCAGCCCCAGGAACGATGGATCGGTCAGCAACTTTCGATAACCCGCAAACGCGCTGGCCCAGGAACTGTCGGCACGATGATGCGCCTCGCGCGTCTCTTCCAGTTGCGTGGCGGCGAGCACGAACGCAACACCGCCCGCGACCGTCAGCGCCCAGAACACGCCGCGCCACCCGAACGCCGCGATGATGATGCTGCCCGTCAACGGAGCGAGGATCGGCGATACGCTCACGACCAGCATCAGCAGCGACATCAGGCGCGTGGCGTCGTGTCCCGTATACAGATCACGTACGATGGCGCGCGGCACGACCATTCCCGCGCATGCACCGAGCGCCTGCAACACGCGAAAGCCCGTCAGCACATGCACGTCCGGCGCGAACGCACAGCCCACGCTGCCCGCCGTGAAGATCGCGAGGCCCACGTAGATGGGCAACTTGCGACCGAACATGTCGGCGAGCGGTCCGTAGACGAGCTGGCAAACCCCGAGCGTGACAAAGAACATCATCAGGCTCAACTGCACTTCGTTGGGGGTTGCGTGAAGCGCACCGCCTATTGAAGGAAGCGCGGGAAGATACATATCGATGGCGAACGGGCCAACGGCGGTGATGA
>NZ_CAXTGZ010000644.1:0-3374 GCF_964243625.1 uncultured Caballeronia sp. | reverse complement strand
ATCTTGCGGACGCACAGGATTTTTACCGTCTCTTCATGTTGCCGGGCATTGGCCACTGCGGCACGGGAATCGGACCGGACAACATCGGTGAAGAGAATTACACGGCGGTCTCGCCCGACCCCGAACATGATGTAGTGAGCGCTTTGGAAGCGTGGGTCGAACGTGGTTCGAAACCGAAAAAATTGATCGCTTCCCAGTACGTGAATAACGATCCGACTCAGGGAATTCAGATGCAACGTCCGATATGTCCGTTCCCCGCCGACGCCGTCTATGACGGTAGCGGCAATCCCAACCTGGCGAGCAGTTTCAAGTGCGCTGTGCCGGCACCAGACCAAACATCCAGGTAGTCACAAATAACTGCGATCCGTGTGGCCGACCAAGACCTAATTGTCTCGCGCGCGGCCGTCTCAGCGGGTTGCTTGCTTATCCGCTGCGATAAGACTTTGGTACGTTGTCCGGTCGCGTGCCGATTGTGGCCACGCAAGCGCTTTTCGCTACGGGCCATTGTCAAAGCGCCTTTAGGAAATGAAATGCCCTTTCGCGAGAGGACTAATTTACTCCGGCGCAATCTGCGACGCGTTATGTCAACAAGACCGCCTTCGACCAAAGCTTTTTTCCCTGGAACGCTTCAGGTGAATGCCGAGCAGCGCGGCGTTTTCCTGCATAGTTTAGCAGCGCCGGTGTGAGCCTCGGCTTGCGGCCGAACATCGTGCCGCACGCCTTGGCAGCGGCCTGGCGGCTACTCGTGCGCTCAACGATTAGACTGCGCTCAAACTCGGCCATGCCGCCGAACACGGGCAATACCGCGCGGCCGGCCGGCGCGTCGTGTCGGCCCACTCATGTGGCTTCAATTTGTGCTTTTGATGCCGGGACGCACGTGCTGCGAAAATCGCTATAACCGCATGAGATCGGTACGCCCCGATGAACACAGTCCGAGAACCTCTTGCTTCGTTTTGCTGCCATGAGGGCCAACAAGGTCACCGTCGCACCAACAACCAATTCGGATTGTTGGAACTTCCTGACCGACGGCAGAAGAGCACGATTGCCCAGGAGGGGCACTGCCGACGCTTTGAGCAGACTTGCAACCAAGCCTGCGACAAATGAAACGGACGCGCGGTTCGTTGGCGAGCGGTTCAGTTGCGGCTCGCCCGTTCGCCTCAGCGACGCTCTCGCCCGAATCGCAGCAGTACGCGGTGCGCGCGCTGCGTGCGGCCTTCACGTGGCTCGTGGATGTGCGCTATCTCGCCAGAAAAATCCATGGAAGGCCGTCAATGATCCGCAGGTGGTAGCGCGCGAAACTGCAATGCAGATCCAACGTGCGCTGCTGGCCGATCTCTTGCGGCACCTCCGTCAGGAGCTCGACCGGCGCTGCGACATGCAAGGCGCATCGAAGGCCAGCGTGCAGTGGCGCATTCTGCGCGCGGACCCTGCTCCTCATGGGCGACTCGGGCCCGCGTCGAGAGGAAACGGCCGGCGCGAAACGCGACAAGTTATGCGTGTGGCTCTACGGCACACTTGAATGCCCGTTGTGGGAGCTGTCCGTGAGCGGCAAACGCAACAACGAGCGCACGGTGCAGGTGAGCCTCGCGACGCTCGAAACACTGAGGGCGCACTGGATTGATCGGGGCCGGGATTCGGTTTATCGATGGAGAGCGCGCCCTTGCTGTCGCCGGTGACGATTCCGTGGACGGCGGCCTCGAAAGCTAAGGTCAGTTGCGAAATAGGGCTATTCGGCCGACGGCATCAACCGGCTGATCTCCCGCATGTGCGACAACGCGATGGGCTCGCGTCTCCCCAACATCGGCAACCGTGCCAATCGGACAGGACCAGCACCATAACGCCGGGCACGTGACGCGCAATGCCGGCGGAGTGATTCCACCCCGCCTGTCGCCTCCCCGACAAACAGCACGGGAAGAGACCGACAGTCGGCGCCTCGTGGTACGGGTCCGATCGTCCTTGTCTGACATCGCGGAACTTGCGCTTACGGCATGAGCGGGCGCCCGTGTCGCATTAGAACTTGTGACGGATACCGACACGCGCGGCGACCTGGTCCGTCGTTCCGTTGCCCGACGGCCCGAAGAACGCCGTGCTCGATCCAATCTGCGCCTGCACGTCCTGCGTACCGTTGCGGCCCGATGCCTTCTGGTAGATTGCCAGCAAGTAGACGTCAGTCCGCTTGCTCAGCGCGTAGTCGAGGCTCCCGTCGAATTGGTTCCAGTGGCCGCGGAACGCGTCGTGCAAACGCGTGTAGGTATAGGCCAGGCCGCCCGAAAGCGCCGTTGTGAAGTTGTATCGACCACCGACATCGACTGCGTCGAGCGCCGTGGTCGCGCCGGCGAGCGCTTCAATCCGCGTGTTCGTGTACAGCGCGAAGATCGCGGCGCGATCGAACTGAAAGCGCGTGCCCAAGCCAAACGTGCGCAGGTCTTTGCCGCCGCCCGTGCCGCCGGCCACCACGTTCGCTATCGAAGTGGGAAACGCCGGAACTTCGGACGTCGGAAACGTGATGTCGGTGTAGGCAGCGCCGATCGCGAACGCGCCGAGCGCGTAGTTCAGGCCGAAGCTATACGCACGCGACGAACCCACTGAGCCATCGACCGGAGCCGAACCGCTGAACGCGCCAGCCTGGTTCGAGAAGCCGTATAAGGCACCGAACGTGACGCCCGAGAAATTCGCCGAAGAGAACTTCACCGCGTTGTTGATACGGCTGTTGACCAACTGATCGAAGTCGTTGATGTGGTAGGCGTAGTTGCCGGCGACTGTGTTCGTGCCAGCCGAATACTGATTCCCGAGCACATCTGTCGAGAACGAATACTGGCGACCAAATGTCAACGAGCCGATACCGTTCTTGGTCAGGCCGACATAAGCTTGCCGGCCAAATATCGCGCCGCCCTGGTTGATCACCCCGGTACCGGTGTTAAAGCCGTTTTCGAGTACGAAGATTGTCTTCAAGCCAGCGCCGAGGTCTTCCGTCCCGCGCAGGCCCCATCGCGTACCTTGGGCGACACCATCGTCGTACTTGAAACGCTTGGCCGAGCCGCTGCCAGCAGCGTCGTGGTTCACGTAACTAAGCCCGGTATCGATCACACCATAAAGCGTCACGCTGCTCTGGGCGTGCGCAATGGAACCGAATGCGGCCAACGCTACGATGGTAATTGTTTTCGTCAGCAAGCTAATCTCCTGTCTGGCTACCGGTACCATCCTGATGGTGGCCCGGCGTGCCATATATTGTCGATATGTCGGGACTCGGTGCTGCGTCCCTGATGGGTTTGGATACAACTACTTGGCAATAACAACGAGACTCTTCCACAAAAAAAGCATTTCCGATTTTCTGAAACGAGAAGGCAATCCAAACAGCGGCGCACGACTATCCT
>NZ_CAXTGZ010000643.1:0-3388 GCF_964243625.1 uncultured Caballeronia sp. | reverse complement strand
TTTCGTCGCCGGTGCGATCGAGGAAACCCGTGTTGATGAACGCGACCCGCGCCGATGCCGCCGCAATGCACGCCTGCAGGTTGACGCTCGTGCGGCGCTCCTCGTCCATGATGCCCATCTTGATGGTGTTTCGCGGCAAACCAAGCAGGTCTTCGACGCGGCCAAACAGCTCATCGGAGAAAGCAACTTCGGCCGGGCCGTGCATCTTCGGCTTGACGATGTAAATCGAGCCCGTGCGCGAATTAAGCTTGTTTTTCAGGTCGTGCACGGCGCCGAGCGATGTCATCACGGCATCGAGAATGCCTTCCGGAATCTCATGTCCATCGCGATCGACCACGGCCGGGTTCGTCATCAGATGCCCGACGTTGCGAATGAAGAGCAGCGAGCGGCCATGCAGCTTGACCGTCGAGCCATCGGGCGCGGTGTATTCGCGATCGGCGTTCAGGCGGCGCGTGAACGTCTTTCCGTTCTTCGTCACGTCTTCGGCCAGATCGCCCTTCATGAGGCCAGTCCAGTTGCGGTAGAGCTGGACTTTGTCGGCGGCATCGACGGCGGCGACCGAGTCTTCGCAGTCGATGATCGTCGAGACAGCCGCTTCCATCAGCACGTCTTTCACGTGCGCGGAATCCGTCTTGCCGATGGAATCCGCGGCGTCGATCTGGATCTCGAAGTGCAGGCCGTGATGCTTGAGGAGGATGGCCGACGGCGCGTTTGCATCGCCCTGGAAGCCGATGAACTGCTCCGGCGATTGCAACGCTGACGATCCGTTTTTCAGCGTGACGGCGAGCTTGCCGCCTTCCACGCGATACGCGGTTGCATCGGCATGCGAACCGTTCGCGAGCGGCGCGGCTTCGTCGAGGAAAGCACGGGCGCGCGCGATGACCTTCGCGCCGCGAGCCGGGTTGAACTGCCTGGTGCGCTCCGCGCCGTCGGTGTCGGGGATCGCGTCGGTGCCGTAGAGCGCGTCGTACAGACTGCCCCAGCGCGCATTTGCGGCGTTGAGCGCGTAACGTTGATTCGAAAGAGGCACGACGAGTTGCGGGCCGGCCTGCGTCGCGATTTCCGTATCGACGTTCTGGGTCGTCGCTTTCACGGCCGTGCTCGACGGGACAATGTACCCGACGCTCTCCAGGAATCCGCGGTACGCCTTGAGATCACGCACCGGGCCGGGATTCGCCTTGTGCCATGTGTCGAGTTCCGCCTGCAGCCGGTCGCGCTCGGCGAGCAGCGCACGGTTTTTCGGCGCGAGGTCGTGGACGAGGGCATCGAAACCTTTCCAGAACGCTTCGCTTTCGATGCCGACGCCCGACAGCGCCTCGTCATCGACGTACTTGGCGAGCACGTCCGCCACCTGCAAACCGTTTCGCTTAATCATTTGACTCATGAGTATCTCCAGCTCTGTTTGTATTCGTCGCGATGCAGCATTGTAATTGCCATCATGTTAACGCTTCTTGGCCCAATCGACCGGTTGGTGACGTTGTAAAGGGCGTGGAGGATCGCCTCTACGAGTTCGCCGACGTCCGGCGCGCGAAGACAAGCAAAGCCGGAATGACTATATTTGTCGTCCTGTACGCTGTAATTGACCGATCAATCCATGCAGGCGGCGCATCATTGCCGCTGTTCAATCTTTATCGTTCAGAGGATTCCATGACCGAGTTGTCCGCGTTCCCCATCACGGCAAAATGGCCGGCGCAGCATCCCGAGCGGCTGCAGCTTTATTCGCTGCCGACGCCCAACGGCGTCAAGGTCTCTATCATGCTGGAGGAGACGGGTTTGCCGTACGAGCCGCATCTGGTGAGCTTCGAGACGAATGACCAGACGTCGCTGGCATTTTTATCGCTGAATCCGAACAACAAGATCCCGGCGATCATCGATCCGGACGGACCGGACGGCAAACCGCTCGGGCTGTTCGAATCGGGCGCGATCCTGCTTTATCTCGCCGATAAAACCGGCCAGTTCATCCTGCAGGACGCGGCCGGCCGTTACGAGACGATCCAGTGGGTGATGTTCCAGATGGGCGGAATCGGCCCGATGTTCGGCCAGCTCGGTTTCTTCAACAAGTTTGCAGGCAAGGATTACGAGGACAAGCGTCCGCGCGACCGGTACGTGGCGGAATCGAAGCGTCTCCTGGGTGTGGTCGAGCAGCGGCTCGCCGGCCGGAAATGGATCATGGGCGACGAATACACGATCGCGGACATTGCGAGTTTTCCGTGGATTCGCAACCTGATCGGTTTTTATGAGGCGGGAGATCTGGTGGGCATCGATAACTTCCCGAACGTGAAACGTGTGCTGGCTGCGTTCGTGGCGCGGCCTGCAGTCGACAGAGGCTTGAACATTCCGAAGCGGGGTTGATGTTTTCAGGTTCCCCGAGGCGGCTCCTATGCCGCCTCTTTTCGTATTCGATGCCCTGATTAATAAGCAATCGCGAGATAATAAAAAATCTTGTTCCTCGCATTGTTATTAAAATAAAAACGCCGAAATGATCGGCTTGACGTCGCGGTTACCAAAATAATAAACCGCTTGACGCTTTTCTCTCCTGCGCCAACAATCAATCTCACAACGGCATCTCAATAACACGGCTTCAATTGCGCGTGTTTTAACGTCGGCATAATCATGACCAAAACCGAAACGTCCCTTCAAAAGACGGAAGAGCTGCGCAGCTTCCTGTTCCTGACCGTCGTGATGGTTCCGGTTCTGACGATCATGTTCGTTGCTGCATATGGTTTTGTGGTCTGGTTTTATCAAATGGCGATCGGTGGTCCGCCTCATTGACTTATTTGTAAATTAAACCGTTTAACGTTACACAACGACAGGAGTCGGGTTATGTCTGCACGCCTGAAAAACGCGTTCCTTGAAATGGCTTTAATTCCCGAATCGCATATTGCGGGAATCGTCGTTCATGCAAGTAAGTTGGATCTGGAAAAAATCAAGCAGGCTATTTCAATGTTTCCCGGTTCCGAGATTCACGCAATCAGTCCGGAAGGAAAAATGGTAGTGACGCTTGAAGCGGACCGGTCGGGTGTTCTCGCTGACCAGATAGACGCCATTCATGCAATGCAGGGCGTGTATTCGGCATCGCTCGTATATCAGCATCACGAAGACGTGGCCGCGCTCGATGAGGAGATCCGGAATGAGCCTGACGCGTCGAAGCTTTATTAAGCAAACGGCAGCCGCCACGGCAGCTTCAGCGGCAGGATTGGCGCTGCCGGCGCTCGCCACGGGCGTGGATCGAATGGCGGGCGCCGTTGACACCGAAGTGAAATGGTCGAAAGCGCCGTGCCGGTTCTGCGGAACAGGCTGCGGCGTGAGCGTGGGTGTGAAAGGCGGCAAGGTGGTCGCGACGCAGGGCGATCCACAAGCGGAAGTGAATCGCGGGCTGAATTGCGTG
>NZ_CAXTGZ010000642.1:0-3390 GCF_964243625.1 uncultured Caballeronia sp. | reverse complement strand
GACCAGGGTCTCGCCGGCCACATCTCCGCCCGCGACCCCGAATGGACCGATCACTTCTGGGTCAATCCGCTTGGCCGGCACTTTTCACGCATGCGAGTTTCCGACTTGCTGCTCGTGAACAGCGAAGGCGAGATCGTCGTTGGCAAGGGGCCCGTCAATCAGGCCGCCTTTGCCATTCATGCGGCAATTCATGAAGCGCGCCCGGATATCGTTGCAGCGGCCCACACGCATTCGCTCTACGGCAAGGCTTGGTCGACGCTTGGCCGCAAGCTCGATCCGCTGACACAGGACTCGTGCTCGTTCTATCAGGATCACGAACTATTCGATGATTTCCAGGGCGTCGTGCTCGACACCAGGGAAGGCGCCCGCATTGCCGATGCACTCGGCACGAGCAAAGCGGTGATCCTGAAGAACCACGGCATCCTGACTGCCGGTCCGACCGTGGAAGCTGCAGCATGGTGGTATCTCGCGCTCGATAACGCGTGCCACACACAATTGCTCGCAGAGGCGGCCGGCACGCCCCAACCCATTCCACACGATGTCGCCGCGTTGACGCACGAGCGCGTGGGACGCCCCGGCGGTGCTCTGTTCTCGTTCCAGAGCTTGTATGAAGGGCTGGTTGAAGCGGAACCCGACTTGTTGGATTGAACAAAACACCGCGTGGATGGCCGACCCTCTCGCCGTCCACGCGCTCTTGCCTGCCTCAAGCTTTTGCAATCTGCGTATCGGCGATTGTCCGCACATCGATCCGCCTCGGCAGGATCGCATCGCGAAACGCGCTGTCCGCCACTTTCTGCAACGCCGCGATATCGTTGTCCGCAACGAACCGCTGCTTCAGCGCGGATCGTGCGGTAATCGTCCTGGCTGCATCGAGCGGAAGACGGGTCAGCGATGCATACACCCGCGCGTATTCGTCCGGATTGGCAATCGCCCAATCGCCCGCGCGCTGGAACCGCTGCAGCACATCGGCTATTGCAAGCCGCTTCAAAGGATTCGCTGCGGCCTCGCCCGACGCCGTGATAAATCCCAAGCCACTATTGATGCCCGTGCCGTCGCGCAGTACGCGCGCACCATGCTGCACGGCTGTGCCGAAGTACGGGTCGAAGGTCGCCCATACGTCAATGCTCCCCGATGCAAACGCGGTGAACGCATCGACCGGCAACACGAATCTCACCGATACATCGTTGCGCGTGAGCCCCGCCTCGGCGAGCGCGCCGTAAAGCTGGAACTGCGAAATGCTGCCGCGCGCCGACGATACGAACACCGTGCGGCCCTTGAGATCCGCGACGCTGCGCAGCTTCGAATTTGCCGGCACGAGAATGCCGAGTTGCGATCCGGAACCGACGCGCGTCGCGACGATCTTGAGCGTCGGATCGCCCACGGCCGCCGCCAGCACGGGCAGGTCTCCCGCCGGAGCGATATCGACCGCGCCGGCACGCTGCGCCTCGAACAACGGCGCGGCGCCCTGGAAATTGGCCCATTTGAACGCGTACGGCGTGCCATCGAGCACTCTTGCCGCCTCGGCGAGTGCGCGCGTGCCGCCCGCCTGATCGCCCAGGACGAGCGTGACAGAAGACAGCGCGGCATTCGCAGCCCTCGCTGAACCAGATGCAAACCCGCCGATTGCAGCGAGCGCGGGCGCGGCTGCCAACACACGCAACGTGCGGCGCCTCGCGGCAAAAAACTCGGAACCAACCATATACATGAACCTCGTGGACGAAATCAGCGTCCAGAGTAGCGACGCGCATCCACCTTGAGAATTATTCAATTCTCGTAAGGTTATGAGGCTCCCAAACCTAAGCAATGCATGGTTTCGCCGAGCAGAAAAACAAAAAAACACGTTGACTTCGTATCTTAAGATATATATCTTAAGATGTGTTTTACGATACCTACGGAGTTTCTCGATGAAACGACATCCCTTTCACACACACGATTCGGCGGCTTTCGACGGCCGTTCAGCCCTGCATTCCCTCTGGCACGCAATGAGCCGCCACCATCACCGTCATCACGGCGAAGACCGTTTCGGCGGCCGCGGCGGCCATGACGGCCTGGGTGGATCCGGCCGCGGTGGTCATGATGGATTCGGCGGCCGCGGTGGATTCGGCGGCGGCCCTGGCGGCTTCGGTGGCGGCGAAGACGGCATGCCGCGCGGTCGCAAATTCACGTCCGACGACCTTCAGCTCCTGCTGCTCGCTCTGCTCGCCGAGCAGCCGCGCCACGGCTACGAGCTGATCAAGGCGCTCGAAGTCCGGTCGAACGGTTTCTACACGCCGAGTCCGGGCATGGTGTATCCGGCGCTGACCTATCTTGAAGAACTCGGTTACGCGACCGTCGAACTGGAAGGCAACCGCAAGCGTTATGCGCTAGCGGAACCGGGTCGCGAGCATCTGACGGCCAACCGGGAACGCGTCGACATCATGTTCGCGAAACTCAGTCATTTTGCTCGCAAGATGGATTCAGTGCGCCGCGCGTTCGCTGGCGAAACTTCCGACGAAAACGGCGACGGCGACAACACCTGGCTGCCGGAATACATCCAGGCACGCCGTGCGCTAAAGCATGCACTGCTGATGCGAACCGAAGCCACCATCGCCGAACAGCGCCGCATCGCCGCCATTCTCGTACGCGCCACGGCCGAAATCGAAGGCAAGGCGACGAGTGATCCGGCTTGAAATCCACATAACGATCAAGGAAAGACAGTATGCAAAACAGACCCGATCTGGCGGTCGTGCGCGTTCGCCATGCACTCAAATTCCGCCTGCTTCAAGTCAAGCGGGTTCATCTGGTAACACCGCATCTCCTGCGCGTCACTATGGGCGGCGAAGATCTCCAGGACTTCGAATCTGCATCGTTCGATGATCACATCAAGGTCTTCTTCCCGGCTCCCGGCGAAGAAAAACCCGTGGTCCCGACGGCCGGCCCCAATGGTCCCGTCTTCGCCGAAAACCAGCCGCGACCGATCGCACGCGACTTCACGCCGCGCCGTTTTGATCGTGAGGCCCGGGAACTGGATATCGAATTCGCGTTGCACGAGGCAGGACCCGCCGCGACCTGGGCCAGACAAGCAGACGTGGGTCAGTACCTTGGCATTGGCGGCCCACGCGGTTCGTTTACCATTCCCACGGGGTTCGACTGGCATCTTCTTATAGGCGATGAAACCGCGCTGCCCGCCATCGCGCGCCGTCTGGAAGAGTTGCCTGCGGGAACCCGTGTTGCAGCGCTGATCGAAGTTGAGGATCCATCGGCAAAAATCGAATTCAGTACCAATGCGGACCTCTACGCAGAATGGCGCTACCGTAACGAATCCGAGTTTCCGGGCGGTGCGTTGTTGCTCGCACTGCGCGAAATGTATCTGCCCGATGGCGAAGGGTATGTCTGGGCAGCGGCTGAGTC
>NZ_CAXTGZ010000641.1:0-3404 GCF_964243625.1 uncultured Caballeronia sp. | reverse complement strand
CCGCCGCGACGGCAAGCGTTCCGGCAACCCTTTCGGGCACGCCGACCGCACGAATCTCCTGGCGCACTTCGCGGACCGCGCGTCCACAGCGTTCCTCGACCATCTCGCAGATCAACCCGGTGTTCTTGCGTAACTCGCGCCTGATCGCAGCACCGGCGACCGGATCCAGATAGACCTCGGTCCAGCAGATCGGCTGCTCCGGTTTGGCGGGGTCGACCCGCAACATTTCGATGCGCAACCATCGCGAGCCCACTTCCACACCGATATGCGCGGCAAGCGAAGGACTTGCCGAGATCTCGCCGATAGACTGGACGTGCCGCTCAGTAAGCACCGCAAACTGCATCAGGTCTTCGACATTCGACATCGACTGTTCGAACGCCACGCGCGGCTTCGAAGCTTCGACGCGAATACCCGCGCGCTTGCGTCGCGAGATGAGACCGAGATCCTGCACCTTCTGCAGCGCCGAGCGCACGGTCGCGCGGCTGACGCCGTACTGTGCGGAGAGGTCCATTTCACTCGGTAACGCCGCGCCGACCGCGAACGTCCCATTGCCGATCGCTTCGATCAATTGATCTGCCAGTTCGACATAGCGCGGTTTCATAAACCTTTCCTGTAATTACTATTGTTCAAAGCATGGCCTGGGGAAGCCGAGCGCGACATCGTATCTTGGTGCGCGGCGGGTTGCCAAGGCAGCGCAGTTGAGAACGCACAGATCCGGACGGTCATTCGCGTAAACCCGAAATTGACGTGTTTCCACTTACGCCAATATAGTCCGTACATATTGAAAATGTACGGACTTATAAGCGGATCGTCGTGATATGTCCGAGCGCCACGATCCGCACGAAAAAACGGAGACCGAAATGGCTGTTCAAACGAATGTGTCGCACCCCACGGACAGTGAGGCCGCGAGCGCGAAACCTCGTCAGCCGTTCTATGCGCGGCTGGGGTTTCAGATTGTCGTGGGCATCGTGCTTGGTCTCGCGCTGGGTTTTATCGCGCCGCATCTCGCCGTGCAGATGAAAATCCTCGGCGATATCTTCCTGCGGCTCATCAAGATGATCGTTGCGCCGCTCGTGTTTCTGAACGTCGTGCTCGGCATTGCGGCGGCCGGCGACCTGAAGAACGTCGGACGGATCGGTTTGCGTGCACTGATCTACTTCGAGATCGTCTCGACCATCGCGCTCATCATCAGCATGGTGATTGCGAATCTCTCCGGTGTCGGCGCGGGCATGCATCTCGTGCAGAGCCCGGAAGCTGCAGCGGCCGCGCACGAGACGTATGGCAAGGCTGCACACGTGTCGTTCGAGCATTTCCTGTTGACGCTCTTCCCCGACAACTTCGTCGGCGCGTTTGCCAACGGTTCGCTGCTGCAAGTGCTGGTGATCTCCATTGGCTTTGGCGCCGCCGTGCTCATGCTGAACACCGAGCAGCGCGCAAGCGTTGAGCATGCGTTATCGCGGATGTCCGACTGCTTTTTCAAGTTCGTCGATGTGATCATGAAGTTCGCCCCGCTCGGCGCATTCGGTTCGATCGCGTTTGCGATCGGCAGCAGCGGCATGAGCGCGGTGATCTCGCTCGGCTATTTGCTGATCGTGATGTATCTGTCGCTCGCGTTTTTCGTGGTCGTCGTGCTCGGCCTCGTGTTGCGGCTCTACGGCTTCAACGTGTTCCGTTTCCTGCGTTACTTCAAGGAAGAGATCTTTTTGTTGTTCGCCACGGCTTCTTCAGAAAGCGCATTGCCGCGGCTCTTCGAAAAACTCGAGAAACTCGGTTGTTCGCGCCAGTCGGTCGGACTGGTCTTGCCGACAGGTTACGCGTTCAATCTCGACGGCACGGCCGTGTACATGTCGCTATGCGTGATGTTCCTCGCGAATGCGTATGGCGTGCCGCTCGACCTGCACCAGCAGTTCGGGTTGCTGTTGCTGATGTTGCTGACATCCAAGGGGGCTGCGACCGTTTCGGGCGGCACGTTCATCGTGTTTGCAGCGACGGTCACCGCATCGGGCCTCTTGCCTATAGAAGGATTGCCCATCCTGTTCGGGATCAACCGGTTCACATCGCAAGCGGTTTCGATCTGCAACTCAATGGGCAACAGCGTGGCGACGCTCGTCATTGCAAAGTCCACGGGCGAATTCGATGAAAGCGCTGCGCGCAGCGAGTACACGCGCGTGTTTGGATCGAGCGCCGGCAAGGTTATCTGAAGCTAAATCGAGGAAACATTCATGCGCATTACCGCGATAAGGGAAATCTCCGTCCCGCTGGAAGGAAACGTAGCGAACGCGCTCGTCAGCTTCGCCGAGCACGACGTGTCGCTGGTCGCGCTGGAAACGGATGTGATCCGTAATGGCCGGCCGGTCACCGGCTACGCATTCGATTCCATCGGCCGATACGCGCAAGGCGGCATCCTGCGCGACCGGATGATCCCGCGCCTGAAGACAGCAGCGGCTGCGGCGCCCGAGTCCCTGCTCGACGCCACAGGCGGGCACTTCGATGCCGCCAGGGTCCTGCAAACCATCCTCCGCAACGAGAAGCCCGGAGGACACGGTGACCGCGCGGCGGCCGCCGGTGCGATCGAACTGGCGGTGTGGGACTTGAACGCCAAGCTCGCTGATGAACCCGCGTATGTCACCATCGCGCGGCATTTCGGGCGGCAAGGCAAGCGTGAAGGCGTGAATGTGTACGCGGCGGGCGGTTACTACTACCCGGAAGAAAGCACGCAGCGTCTCGCCGATGAATTCCGCGGTTATCGCGAACTCGGTTTCGATGCATTCAAGATGAAGATAGGCGGTGCGACGCTTGCTCAGGACATGGTTCGCATAGAGGCCGCATTGACGGTCGCGGGAGAGGGACAACGTCTTGCAGTCGATGCCAACGGACGCTTCGATCTCGACACGGCGCTCGCATATGCAAAGGCCATCGCGCCGTACGATTTGCGCTGGTACGAAGAGATCGGCGATCCGCTCGACTACGAATTGAACAGTCAAGTTGCGCAGGTCTATGAAGGACGTATCGCGACTGGCGAGAATCTGTTTTCCGTGCCGGACGTGCGGAACCTGCTGCGTTTTGGCGGCATGCGAAAGGGCAAGGACATCTTTCAGATGGATCCCGGGCTTGCTTATGGACTGACTGAATACGCACGCATGATCGAAGTGATGGAAAGCCATGGATTTGACCGCGCTGAAGCGTTCCCGCATGGCGGTCACCTGATCAACTTGCACATTGCAGTGGGGCTCGAGCTCGGCGGATGCGAAGCGTACCCCGGCGTATTCCAGCCGTTTGGCGGATATCCGGCGGGCTGCGGCGTGGGCGGCGGACTCGTGCGCCCGACTGACGCAGCCGGCTTCGGACTCGAAGAAAAAGAAGCGCTGCGACCGTGGCTCGCGCGCCTGGATCATTAAAAGGAA
>NZ_CAXTGZ010000640.1:0-3423 GCF_964243625.1 uncultured Caballeronia sp. | reverse complement strand
CGTCGATGGTTCCGGTTTTCGCCACTTCGTCGGCGCGGATGCATCGCAGGCCGGGAAGGCGCTGTACACGCAAGTCTGCCAGGCGTGTCACGCGGCGGGCGTGCTTGGCGCACCGAAATTCGGCGATAAAGACGCCTGGGCCGCGCGCCTGAAAGAGCCGATGGACACCGTCTACGGCTATGCGCTGCACGGCAAGGGTGCAATGCCGGCCAAAGGTGGATCGAATGCGCCCGATGCCGACGTTAAGGCCGCCGTCGATTACATGGTGGCGGCGTCGAAGTAGTCGTTTCAGCTTCTGCCAATAAAAGCCCTGCGCAAACACTGCTCCGTACTACAAAGGTTTTGATTTGAGCTAGTTACCGCTGAGACCCGCATCCCGATGGACTGTGGGCCTTTTTCTTGCCGTAAATAAGTGCGGGAGATGCGGGCGCTATTTCTCGACGTTGCGCTCGACATAGCGGGTAGAAGCTCGAAACAAAGCTTCTAAACTAACTTCAGACACCTACGTCCCATACATAAGGCCAACCGGGCAACAGGCGTTCAAAACAAAACTGCGTGGCTTCTGCTGCCTTCCAGTGCAGCAAATCAAAGATATCTGCTGCTATATATTGAAGCAATAAGGCGTTCTTGATACGGCATAGCGAGATAGCTGCTCTAACCACTTGATTCATTATAACGAAGCAGTCGGCTAAATCGCGCTTCACTAGAATGACGCCCAACACATGTATTTGCTTCATTTCAGGGAACCATAAAGTTGATGATCACGTCACTATAGGCTATCATTTTCTCAATTTTTGATAGCCTATAGGCCAGCAAGATGGATCCTAAAATGAGACAGCTTCGGCTTGAGCAAGTCCAAGCCTCGGCCGCAACGTACTCGGGCTTGACCAACCGTCGCCCCCCGCCGCGTGGATGGTTAAAGGCTATCCGAGAGTCGTTAGGGCTCACCGAGCGACAGCAAGCCGGCAGGTTAGGCATTACCGGTTCGAGCCTGCACAAATCGGAGTCGGCGGAAGCCGAAGAGCGAATCACGCTTGGACAACTGCGCAAGTTGGCTGAGGGACTGGACTGCGAGCTTGTTTATGCCCTGGTGCCCCGAAAGCCACTGACTCAAGTGGTCGAAGACCGGGCGCGCTCAATCGCCCTCCAGGAAGTGAGCGGAGTTGCGCACACCATGAGTCTGGAAGACCAGCGTCCGGCAACCGACCGACTTCGCAAACAGGTTGAGCAGAGAACGGCGGAACTGCTTAGGGGCCGCTGGTCCGACCTATGGCGATAGATTTAGACGAACAGGACGGCCAGACACCGCTCGACCCTGACGAACTTGCAGGACTGATACCGACGCACCTGACTACCAAGGGCGACCTGAATGACTGGGAGCAGGAGAACATCATGCAGGCCGTGCAATGGGCTCGCCGTCAACGCAAGGTCGATGTCCTCAGTGAAGAGTTCTGTCGCAACGTTCACAAGAAAATGTTTGACCAGACCTGGTCGTGGGCAGGCACGTTCCGCAAATCCGACAAAAACATCGGATGTGACTGGACGCAGGTCAGCGTCAAACTCAGAAACCTTTTCGATAACACGCAGTGGTGGGTCGATAACGGCACATTCTTGCCCGATGAAATTGCCGCACGATTTCACCGCGAACTGGTATGGATTCATCCCTTTCCAAACGGCAATGGTCGACACTCACGAATGATGGCTGATGCGCTCTTGCGCAGCATGAAACAAGAGCCATTTTCGTGGGGCGGCGACGGGACCTTGGTTAAAGCGGATAACGCCCGGTCGGATTACTTAACCGCCTTGCGTGCAGCCGATAAAGGTGACTACAGTTTGCTCCTGGTCTTCGTGCGAAGCACTTCTTAGCCGTCGTGTGGGCAAGAAAGACAAACGCAAGAGCTTTGCGCTGTTGCGCATGCTGCCTTATGCCACCACAAATCAAGCCGGCTTCTGCAGCAACTCCTTGAGCCGCGCCATCCGGTCCTTCGGCGACATCGGCGCTTCCTCTTCGGTCGGCGGCGGGGCATCGTCCAGAAGCATTTCCGGGATGAACCGCGACGCCTCGCAGACCACCGTTTCGCGCGCCCGCTTGCGCTTCTTGCACCAGTTCAGATGCAGACTGCGCTGCGCGCGCGTGATCGCGACATACATCAGCCGCCGCTCTTCCTCGATACGGCCCGCATCCACGGGTGCATCGGCATCGGCGTCCGGATTGCCCCGGTGCGGCATGATCCCCTCCTCCACCCCGACCAGGAAAACGTGCGGATATTCCAGGCCCTTTGACGCATGCACCGTCGATAACCGCACGGCATCCGGATTCTCGTCCTTGCCTTCGAGCATCGACATGAGCGCGACCGTCTGGATCAGACCGAGCAGGTTCTTGCCTTCGTCGCCGAAACCATCGGCGTTGTCATACCCCGTCGCTTCCGCGCCCGCCACTTCTGGCTTCGTGCCCTTTTTCTTCAGCCACTCGCAGAACTCAAGCACGTTCTGCCATTTGGACTGGGCTTGCCGTTCGTCGTGGGCGTCGTAGAGATACGCTTCGTAATGGATGGCTTCCATCATGTCGTCGAGCACTTCGGTCGCTGGATCGCGCCCCGCCCGGTCGGACAGCCGCTGCATCCAGTCGCAGAACGCGCGCAACGGCTCGACCTGCCGCGCCGAAAGACGCGCCTCGATCCCGCCCATGAACACGGCCTCAAACAGCGAAACCTTTGCCTGGCCCGCGAACGCGCCGAGCGCCTCCAGCGTCGTATTGCCAACTCCGCGCCGAGGGGTGGTGATCGCTCGGATTAACGCGGGATCGTCGTCGGGATTCGCGATCAGCCGCAAATACGCGACGATGTCCTTGATCTCGGCTTTATCGAAAAAGGACTGGCCGCCGGACAGTACGTAAGGAATCCGCTCGCGTCGCAAGACTTGCTCGAAGATCCGCGCCTGAAAATTCCCGCGATACAAAATCGCGTAATCGCGGAACGCCGAGCGCCGCTCGAACTTATG
Source organism: uncultured Caballeronia sp. (assembly GCF_964243625.1). Taxonomy (NCBI): domain Bacteria; kingdom Pseudomonadati; phylum Pseudomonadota; class Betaproteobacteria; order Burkholderiales; family Burkholderiaceae; genus Caballeronia; species uncultured Caballeronia sp. The sequence goes on along the minus strand of NZ_CAXTGZ010000640.1, from coordinate 423 downwards.
CGCCGATAACCGGAACACGACCGACTCGGCCTCGTGCTCTTCGTCGTTGCAGGCGGTCACCGTGATGGAATCGCCCATGCCATGTTCGGACCAGAGCTTCTTTTCGAACAACTTGGGGTTGTTCGCAATCACGTTGTTCGCCGCGGTCAGGATGCGAACCGTCGAGCGGTAGTTCTGCTCGAGCTTCACCAGATGCAGCTTCGGGAAATCCTTGCCCAATTGCGCCAGGTTTTCGAGCGTGGCGCCGCGCCAGCCGTAGATGGCCTGATCGTCGTCGCCCACGGCCGTGAACGCGGCGCGCGGACCAGCCAGCAGCTTTAGCAACTCATACTGGCAGGTGTTGGTGTCCTGATATTCATCGATCAGCAGGTAACGCAGCCGGTTCTGCCACTTCTCGCGAACCTGTTCGTTTTCCGCGAAAAG
>NZ_CAXTGZ010000639.1:0-3426 GCF_964243625.1 uncultured Caballeronia sp. | reverse complement strand
TGAATCCCCTTGAAACTGACGATGCCCGAAGCGTCTGCCGCATTGCCCACGAGACTGCCCGACGCGGTGGTTACATGGTTATCGAGCGGCGCGGCGGATTGGTCCGGCGTGGATCCGTTGCCGCCGCATGCGGACAGAATGACCACTGCAATTGGCAGGGCCATGCTCCGGGGACTAACATTTCCTTTTTGCATAAACATTGTTTCGTCTCCTTGATCAGAACGTGTGCTTGATGCCGGCCATGACACCGAGTTGCCCGATGCCCGCAGCGGGTGTTGTCCCGGGTCCACCCTGGCTCAGCGTGTAGCGCGCCTTGTTACTGTTGAAGAGGTAGCCGCTTTGCAAATAGACGCTGGTTCGTTTGGACAACAAATAGGTGCCGCGCAATGCCGTGAGCGTGGCGCGCGTGTCCTGTTGCTTGTCAAGAGTGCGGTAGACGCCGCCGTCCAGAGCAACGGACGGCGTGACAAGATACGTTCCGGTCAGATAGTAAATATTCGTGCGAACATCGGGCACGGCGAGCGCTTGCGTATCGACGAAGCGTCCCAGCCAGCCGGCTCCTAACTTCAACTGTCCCACCTTGAAGTAGCCGTTCAGTTGCATCCGGGTGTCCTTGTCGCTGCTTTGCGTCAAGGCAACCGGCACCACACCGTTGAAAAAATTCGCCGCAGCGCCGGGTCCACCTCGCTGTTCGTCGTAGGAAGCCGCAAGGCCGAAAGCGCTGCTGTCGTAGCGCAGCAGCGCAGACCACTGCCGACACGCCTGCGAGTTCCCGGGAATGGGTCCCGCGCATGTGCCTTGTCCGGGCGAATTGCCAGTACCGGCCGAATCGCGTCCAAACGAATACGTCGCGCCTACCGTGAGGCCACCGAAGGTACCCTTGTAGGCGATCGTGTTATCGCTTCGCGAGTTCGGGATGTACGCGTCGATTGAACCGACACCCCCATAGATATCAGGGCCCAAGGCATCGGCGTCGCTGATGGCCCAAAACGACATCGTGTATTGACGGCCAAAGGTCAGCGCGCCGTACGAATTCGCAAGACCAACCCACGCCTGGCGTCCAAAGAGTCGGCCACCCTGGTTTACATCGCCGGCGCGCGTATTGAAACCGTTCTCCAAGGTGAAGATTGCGGCAAAGCCGCCACCAAGATCTTCCCTGCCGCGAATCCCCCAGCGTGAGGGCACAGAACCGGTTATGCCCGGCATTCGGATCACTTTGTCTCCTGCCGCATCCGCATGCGTCACCAGTTCGATACCCGTGTCGAGAATTCCGTAAAGCGTGACGCTGCTCTGTGCGAAGGCGGGGCCGCTGAATGCAAGCATGGCAACCGCTGCAATCGTATTGATTTTCATGTCTCCAAACCCTTTGTCGAGTTCTAATTTCTTATGAACTGCAGTTCCCGCGACACGTTGATCCGTCAGGCCTCCGTGTTGTGTATGAAGTAATCGGGCACGTCGGGTCCCCATTGATAAAGCGAGTCTTCAGGAGCGAAATTGCCGGCCGGCCATTCGAATCCAGCGGAAACGAAATCAATGTCGGCGGAATACTCGGAAAACGAACCCCACGGGTCACGCACGTAGTGAAAATAATTTGAACCCAGCACGTGCCGCCCCGTCCCCCATCCAGCCGTGAAGCCCGCCTTGGCCATTTGCGTCGCACCGTTGCCGACCTCATCGACGCTCGCGACGTCCCATGCCACGTGGTGCCATCCTTTGGCCGTGCTTTTTGCGAAAGCAACGAGATGGTGGTCGCTGCCGTGAGGCGCATGCGTGAACGCGATGATGTCGCCGGAGCGGTCCGACAGCCGCAAGCCAAGGGCCTTCTCGTAGAACGCCACAGCACGCAGCACATCGGGTGTGAACAGCAACACGTGCGACATACGTCGCGGATGTACGGTCGCAACCTCGGAGCGCATTCGCGAACCACGATGATCCGCACTTGCGCTAAACGGCGCGAGCGGCAATTTGGCCTCGGGCGTGGTCTTCGGGCCGGCTCGCACCTGAAGCAGGTTGCCGTCTGGATCGGCGAACCAGATCCCTTCGGAGCGGGTCGCATCGTTTGACGACATGATTGTGGATCCCGCCGCGCTCACTTGCCGCGCGATCCTGGCCAGGTCGCCTTCGAAGCAATTGAAACTCAACCAGGCAAGCGACTTGCTGTCGGCCGGCAGGATGCGAGCCCAGCGATGACCGTCTGCGGCGCGAACATCGAGCGCGCCGCTTGTGCGCTTGACGTCGAGACCGAATGCCGTAAAAAAATGCTCGGCCTCGGACAGCGACGGCACATTGAGCGCGAAGTGATCGATCGAATGCACGCCGGCGGGCGGCGAATCAGTACTGGCGGACATGGTGTCTCCCGAACGGCGAATGGTGGATCAGGCGGCCTCGTCGACGATTTCGTTTCGCAACGTGCCGATGCCTTCGACCGATACCTCGCACACATCGCCATGACGCATCAGCAGCTTTGGATTGCGCGCCCAGCCCACGCCGGACGGGGTGCCTGAGACGATCACGTCGCCGGCTTCGAGCGTGACCGCTTCGCTCAACAGAACGATCAGGGTTTCGACGTCGAACACCATGTCGTCCGTACTGGCCGATTGCACGACCTCGCCGTTCAGCCGCGTTTCAAGACGCAGGCCTTTCACGCCTGCGGGAAGCTCGTCAGCCGTTACGAAGTCCGGACCGAATGCGCCGGTGCCGTCGAAGTTCTTGCCCATCGTCCATTGCGGCGTCTTGAACTGGTACTCGCGCACCGAAGCATCGTTGAACAACGCGTAACCCGCGACGTGCGACAGCGCGTCTTCGCGGTGGATATGGCGGCCACCCTTGCCCAGCACAACGGCGATCTCGCCTTCGTAATCGAGGCTGTCCGAAACACGCGGGCGAATGATCGGCGCGTTGTGCGCAACGAGGCTCGTATTGAGCCGCAGGAACATGGTGGGGTAATCAGGCTGGTCGAAATTGCTTTCTTTCGAGTGGTCCTTGAAGTTGAGACCCACGCACAGAATCTTGGTTGGCCGGCGTAAAGGCGGCAAAAACATCAGACCCTCTTGCGCTTCCACTCGGCCGCCTTCCTGAGTGGCCGCCCAGGTGTTCAGGTCGACCCCCTGCGCGAGCAAGTCTTCCAGGGTGAAATCGCCAAGCGTGCGGATCGCGCTGCCTTCGCGAACACCGAGCAGCGCCCTGCCGTCTTTCTCAAAACTTACGTACCTCATGCCCTTCTCCTGAATGAACGCGGCGCTCGCGCCGCAGTGAAGTCAAATCTGTGATGTGTCGCGCCCGTGATAGACCCAGCCGTTCGCGAGCATCGCGACACCTGCGATCACGACAGGCGCCGCGAACACGACGAATGCAATATCGACGGTATGGAATGCAACCAGCAGCACACCGCCCGTCATCGATCCGATGATCGAACCAATGCGGCCG
>NZ_CAXTGZ010000638.1:0-3426 GCF_964243625.1 uncultured Caballeronia sp. | reverse complement strand
AGGCTACGCGAGCATCATCGAACCAGATCGACCAGCGCCTTGACCAGTTCGGCTAGCGCAAGAAGCGCATTCACGAAGCAGCCGGCGACATGCCGTTATGCCTCAACAGCGCATCGATATTCGGCTCACGGCCGCGGAACGCCTTGAACGAGTCCATTGCCGGCCGGCTTCCGCCAACCTCGAGAATCTCGCGACGATACCGGATACCCGTTTCTGCATCCAGCACTGAACCGCCGCCGAGCTTCGCCGCTTCTTCGAAAGCCGCGTACGCATCCGCCGACAACACTTCCGCCCACTTGTAGCTGTAGTACCCCGCCGCGTACCCGCCCGCGAAAATATGCGTGAAGGTATTGGTCCAGCGTGAGAAGGGCGCCTGTGGCACGACGTGGAAACGCTCGTTGATCTCACGCGCGAAGTCGTTGACGTTGGTAGCGCCTGCCGGATCGTAGTTGCTGTGAAGCTGGATGTCGAACATGGACAGTACGATCTGGCGCAATGTGCCCAGGCCGCTCTGGAAGTTCTTGGCTGCCAGCATCTTGTCGAAGAGTTCGCGCGGCAACGTGGCGCCCGTATCGACGTGACCGGACATGTCGGTGAGGACGTCCCATTCCCAGCAGAAGTTCTCCATGAATTGCGACGGCAGCTCGACCGCGTCCCATTCGACGCCATTGATGCCGGAGACGCCGAGTTCATCGACGCGCGTAAGCATGTGATGCAACCCATGGCCGAATTCGTGGAACAGGGTGATGACTTCGTCGTGCGTGAAGCAGGCGGGCTTTCCACCGACTGGCGCCGAAAAGTTGCAGGTCAGGTACGCAACCGGTGTCTGCACGCCGCCATCCTGGCTTTTGCGGCGTGAGCGGGCGTCGTCCATCCATGCGCCGCCACGCTTGCCTTCGCGCGCGTACAGATCGAGATAGAACTGCGCGACCAGCGAGCCGTCCTTGTTTTCGACGCGGAAAAAGCGCACGTCCTGGTTCCAGACGGGAGCTTCATCGCGACGAATCGACACGCCGAACAAGGTCTCCGTGACCTTGAACAAGCCCTTCAACACGGCTTCCTGCGGGAAGTACTGCTTCACTTCGTTTTCGGAAAACGAGTAGCGTTGCTGGCGCAGACGTTCGGCGGCGAAGGTCGAATCCCAAGGCTGCAGTTCGGGCATGCCGAGTTCAGTAGCGGCGAACGCGCGCAACTCCATCCAGTCCTGTTCCGCGTGCGGACGTGCGCGCACCGCGAGGTCTTCCAGGAACGAGACCACTTGCGCCGGCGACTCGGCCATCTTCGGCGCGAGGGAAACCTCGGCGAAATTTTGGTAGCCGAGCGCGTGCGCTTCTTCGTCGCGCAGCTTCAATTGCTCGACTACGTTCGCCGTGTTGTCCCATTCGGGCTTGCCTCGGCCGTAGTTCGCGCCGAGCTCGGACGCCCGCGTCACATACGCGCGATACATCGCTTCACGCAGCGGCCGGTGTTCTGCGTATTGCATGACCGGGAAATACGACGGGAAATGCAGCGTGAACTTCCAGCCTTCGACGCCTTCTTTCTGCGCGGCTTCGCGCGCTGCCTGGATCACATCTTCCGGCAAGCCGGCAAGCTCGCTCTCATTTGTCACGATGTACGAAAACGCGTTGGTGGCATCGAGCACGTGATCGGAAAATGCCTTCGACAGCGCCGCCTGTTCTTCCTGAAGACGCGCGAAGCGTGGTTTCTTGTCCTCGGGCAACTCGGCGCCTGACAAACGGAAACCGCGCAATTCATTGCTGAGCAACTTCTTCTGCTCGGCTGTAAGTGTTGCGTGTTCGTCGCTCGCGGCGATGGCCTTGTATTTCTCGTAGAGCGCCAAATTCTGTCCAACACTTGCTGAGAACTCGGTCACGCGCGGCAGATTTTCGGCATGGGCGGCGCGCAATTCGGGGGTATCGGCGACGGCGTTCAAGTGGCCGATGACGCCCCAGGCACGTGACAACCGTTCGCTCGCGCGCTCGACACTTTCCACGATGTCATGCCACGTCGCCGGTGTTTCGGGCGCGGCGGCATGATCGACTGCGGCTTTTGCGTCGGCGAGCAGCACGTCGAGCGCGGGCGTGACGTGTTCAGGCTTGATATCGTTGAAAAGGGGCAGGTCGGAGAAGTCGAGCAGCGGGTTGCCCTGGACTTGGGACTGAGCTTGATTCGCGGTATTCGATGGTGTCGAACTGGACATGACTCTCCCGGTCTCGGATGAAAATCTTTAAGAAAAAACGCAACGGCGCGCCGGACAAACGTAACGCGCCGAATTGACGGTGATCAATCTATTGTGGGGACGCCTTGGCCAATTCTCAAATCGTTTCTGACTACGGCGGCGATTGATGCATCACGCACTTGACAGGCACGAGCGTCGCGCGGTGAATCAGTCGCGGTCCTGCTGCATTGTTCGTTCCGCAGCTTCGATGGTATTCACCAGCAGCATGGTGATCGTCATCGGCCCGACACCGCCCGGTACCGGCGTAATGAATCCGGCAACTTCCTTTACATTCGCAAAGTCCACGTCGCCGCACAGTTTGCCGTTTTCGTCCCGGTTCATGCCGACATCGATTACCGTTGCGCCTGGCTTGAGCATATCCGCGGTCAGGATGTTGCGCCGGCCCGTCGCCGCGACGACCACATCCGCGTGGCGCGTGAGCGCCGCCAGATCGCGCGTCTTGCTGTGCGTGATGGTGACCGTGGCGCCGGCTTCGAGCAGCAGCATGGCCATCGGCTTGCCGACGATGTTCGAGCGCCCGATCACGACCGCATTCGCGCCTTCCAGCGCGATTTTGTGCGCCTCGAACATCTTCATCACGCCATAGGGGGTGCAGGGACGGAACAACGGCTTGCCGGTCATCAGGGCGCCCGCATTCTCGACGTTGAAGCCGTCGACATCCTTCGCCGGCGCGATTGCTTCGATGACCTTGTGGCTGTCGATATGTTTCGGCAGCGGCAGCTGGATCAGAATGCCGTGGACGTTCGGATCGTTGTTCAGGTCGTCGATACGGGTCAGCAATTCGCTTTCCGTGAGCGTGGACGGGTAACGATCGAACACGGAATGCAGGCCGTTGTCCTGGCACGCCTTGACCTTGTTGCGCACGTAGACTTCACTGGCCGGATTTTCGCCGACGAGGACAACGGCGAGGCCCGGCTGCTGGCCACGGGCGGTCAACGCGGCGGCGCGTATAGCGACATCGGCGCGAATGGTCTTGGAGAGGGCGTTGCCGTCGATGATTTGGGCAGTCATAGGAATCTGGGCGGGGAGGCCGCCGGGTGCTTGAAGGGCGCAGAGCGCGGGAGGCTGTCGTGCCGATGGGTTTCCAAAGGCGTGACGTTGCAATCGGTCTTGAATTATACCCGCCATGGCTCGGCGGATTTGTATGGGGAGAGGTGCCGGGAAGGGTAAAAGCTGGTGTTGAGGCG
>NZ_CAXTGZ010000637.1:0-3432 GCF_964243625.1 uncultured Caballeronia sp. | reverse complement strand
CGATGGCGTGCTCGGTGTGCTGGCGGCCTTCGAAGCAGGACGGCGGCTGATGCTGGCAAAACGCGCGGGTGTATCGTTCGACAGCGATTTTTGCGCGGTGAACTGGACGAATGAAGAAGGCGCGCGGTTTCGTCCGAGTCTGCTCGGCAGCGGAACATACGTTGGCAAGATGAGCATGAACGATGCACTCGCGAGCCGAGACGACGACGGCGTGACGCTTTCCGACGCCCTCGCGGCGATTGGTTATCGCGGCACGGACGCGCCGCCTTGCGTGCCATCCTGCTATGTCGAGTTGCATGTGGAGCAGGGCGGGCTGCTGGAAGCGGACGAGGTGCCCATCGGGATCGTCACGCGTAATTGGGGTGCCGCGAAAATCGACGTGTCGTTCAAAGGTGAACAGGCGCATACCGGTCCTGCGAAAATGGGTGCGCGACGCGACGCACTGTTCGCCGCGGCACAATTGATCTGCGACGTTCGGGCCATTGCGGACAAATGGCCGGACCGGATTCATACGTCCGTGGGAAGGCTCGTCGTGCAGCCCAACTCGCCTAATGTCGTGCCGTCGCAAACGGATTTGTCCATCGAGTTGCGCGCCGTCGACGACAGCATTCTCCAGGAAGCGGAAATCATCGCGATGCAAGCCATCGATACTGCGGCGCAGCGCGCCAACGTCGCAGTCGAGATCGGCAATCGCACGAGCCGTTCGATTCGCGTGCTGCCGCCGGCGGTGGGTGAGCTCGTGAAGCTTTGTGCATTGGAGGCGGGCGTGCGCAGCCGGGAGATCGATACAGTGTCCGGCCACGACGCGCTCAGTCTGCTCGATACGTGTCCGACGGGACTCGTGTTCGTGCCGAGCGTTGGCGGTATTGCGCACAACGAAAATGAGGACACGCATTCGGATGATCTCGACACGGGCATGACTGTGCTCATGCGCGTGGCGACGCGCCTGTGCCAGTCGGGCGGCGACCCGGTTGCAGCGGCAAGAGGAGGCTGAGGTCATGCTGCCTTCGCCACATGTGGAAGCTGCCATCCGTTCGATCGCTGCGTGGGCGAGCGGACCGGTCAGCTACGAAGCCGCGCTTACGCCTGTCATGTCGCCGATGCACCGCGGTGTATCGAGCGAATGTCTTCGCGTGGGCATCGGTGACGCGCCACCCGCGTTTTTCGTCAAGATATTGCATCGGGATCTCGCGGAAACGGTAGACATCGGCGCGTCCTGGCGAGCGGCTGCTGCGGTTGCCGCGATCGGCCTCACGCCAGGCCCGCGTCACCTGAATGAGTTGTTCGGGATAAGCGCGTTCGATCTGCTCGATGACACCTGGCAGACAGCCCATCTCGATGACCTTGCAAAGCCCGACACACTCGAAAAACTGCTTGCGGCCAAGCGCGCGATTCATGTGCTCCCCGCGTTCGAACGGAATTCAAACGTGTTCGACCGCGTCGGCCATCTCGCCGCATCCATGACGTTGACGGCGGACGTTGCAACCCTGGTTGTAACTGCGTCGCGCATGAGTGCTGCAATCACCGCTTCAGGCATCGACACATGTCCGTGTCACGCGGACGGTGTGACTTCGAACGTGATGCTGCGCGCCGGCGGCCCGGGTGCCGATTTGCAACTCGTCGATTTCGACGAGGCATCGAACACCGACCCTGCATTCGACATTGCCGTGACGCTGAACGAGGTCCTGCCCGAGCTTTCCACGTGGCCGGCGGCGCTGGAAATGGCGAATGGCCACGTTACGGACGCAGCGCTCGCGCGTACCCGGTGCTATGCATTCGCCGACGACCTGCGCTGGGGTCTGTGGGGATTGAAGATGAACGCGACGTCGCCGCGCCGGCACGTCGAGTTCCTGAAGTATGCCCAATGGCGTCTGCTGCGCTGCTCGATGGCCGCGTCGCGCATGGACACCGATGACTTGCTTCCCCTGCTTTGAAAAGGCAATGACGATGCAGACGAAAATGCTTGGTACGGCTTCAAGCGAAGCCGAACGGGAAATCGAAGCCGTACTGCGCAGCGTCCAGCCCTGGAACGGCCGTGCGTTGAGATACGCGCCCGTTCCCGGCGGCATCAGCAACAGCAACTGGCGTGTCTGGCTGGATAGCGAATCAACGAGCTATTTCGTCAAGGTGCCGGGGCGTGGAACGGAGCAGTTCATCGATCGCAAAGTGGCGTTTGCGGCAAGCAAGCAGGCCGAGACCATTGGCATCGGGCCGCGCCTTTACGACTTTGCCGCCGAACTGGGTGTGGAGATCAACGACTTCGTGGAAGGGCGCACGACGTGTTCGAACCGCGATTTTTTTGACGCACCGCTTCGTGCTTCGATCATTGCCGCATATCGTGCGTTGCACGCCTCGCCGTTGTTGCCGCTGACTAAGACCATCTTCAACCTGATCGACGAACATGTTGAACAGGTGCGTGAGGTCGGTGGCAAACTGCCCGCGGATTTCGCGCGCCTGCACGGCGAGTACACTCGCGCGCGCGCCGCGCTGGAAGCGTCGGGACTGGATATTGTCGCGTGTTTCAACGACCCCATGCCCGGCAACTTTCTCCGCGATGAAGCCGGGACAGTGCTGTTGATCGACTACGAATACGCTTCGAACAACGATCGTTGCTACGATCTCGGCGCATTGAGCGGCGAGATGTTTTTTACGCGCCAGATGGAAGAGGAAATGGTCGAGTCCTACTTCGGCAGCGTGAGCGAAGCAAACATGGCGCGCGTTATCGTGCACAAGGCGCTCGCCGATCTCAAATGGGCGACCTGGTCCATGCTTCAGAACGAGATATCGACGCTCGACTTCGACTACTTCAAGTATGGCGCGTGGAAGTTCATGCGCGCTCGCTCCGTGATCGACTCGCCTGAGTGGAACGTGCTCCTGCGCAGCGTCTGAACGCGTTTTTCCCGGGGCGAATTTTCGCCTCCTGAGTCAAAGAGCATTGACACCGCGTTTTTTGGCGTCCTAAGATTGCTGCAAGATTCCTCATGCCGCCAACGATGCCGGCACGAGGACATGGCACCGAAGCCCTTCAACGAACCCTGGTTCGTCGGAGGGCTTTTTTTCGTCTTTTTTTTGATCGAATGAATCCAAGGAGATAACGCATGCTGGCTGACAAGTCATCCTGGTTGCGCATGGCCGTTTCGGTCGCGCTTGCCTGTTCTTCCGTAGCCGCGATTGCAGCGGACCCTATCAAGCTGGGTTTACTCGAAGACGCATCGGGAAATTTCGCGTTGGCCACCATTCCCAAAATACACGCAACCGAACTTGCAGTGGACGAGATCAACGCGAAGGGCGGCATCATGGGCCGGCCGATCAAACTGATTGCCTATGACACGCAGTCGGACAACACCAAGTTCCAGGAACTGTCGCGCCGCCTCATCCAGACCGACAAGGCCGACGTGATCTTCGGCGGCTTCTCAAGCGCGTCGCGTGAAG
>NZ_CAXTGZ010000636.1:0-3448 GCF_964243625.1 uncultured Caballeronia sp. | reverse complement strand
ACCTTGGCTGCGTTGTAATCATTGACCAGCAGCCGTAGCACGGGCTTGGTGTTACCGAGATAGATCAGAACCTCATCCACCAGAAGCTGGCCTTCTTCATCAGGGTCGCCCAGATGCACGACCTGATCGACCTCCGACAATAGTTTTTTAACCGCGCGAACGTTGCGCTCCAAATCACCACGTGGAGCCATTAACCAGTCAGTCGGCACGATCGGAAGGTCTTGATAACGCCAAATCTTGGAACCGTTTTTGGTACGTGGTACGTCGTCAGGAAGATATTCATCTGGCATCGCCGGTTCGAGTGCGTGACCGGCGAGCGGCACGAACGCATCGTCACCGATATAGGTCACCACACCGTCACGACGGGACGTGCCTGGCAAGACTGCCACCACGGCTCGAACAAGACTTGACTTCTCGCCAACGAACAATCGTCGCATCTTTTTAGCCTATTAGCAGTACTAATGGAGTATGGAACAACCTGAAAATGAACAATGTAATGCTAAGGTTCTTCAACCCTGACAACGTGATTCAAATGCCGTTGACGGCTTTGTTCAGTGATTACCGCCTCCGCCATCACCATGTGTTCCTGCATCGGTTTGCGAGCGATCGGATTGGCCTTGAGAAAGGAACTGCTGGGCGGACGTAGCCGGGTCGTAAGGAGTCGTCGTTGAGCCCTGACCATAAAATTCTGTGGTTGATGTCTTTCCGTTGACGCCCCACCAAACCCTTGTGAACAAAGCGTTATCGATGGTGACGTTGATGGCGCCCCGTGCACCGCAAGTCAAGGTGCTTTGATCCGGCGGCCCCCAATAGAGTAAATTTGGGCTGCAATAGTTTGGGCCGGCGCCGACGTTTTGGGCAGCGGTCCCCTGCCCAGCCCAAAGCGCACTAGCCGGAAGCTGCGACTTTACGTCGGGAGGCAAATCAGCGGCGCTGCTGTTGAGATCGCAAGTAGGAAAAGGCTTTCCGTGCTCAAGCGCGTCCCACAGCTTTTCAATGGGAGGCTTGCATGCGGCCTCTGCTTCTGGGCCTCGTGGGTCTGCTAGGCATAACAGAACTTGGCAGCCCCAGGCGTCTGCGAACGCATGGGAGGGCGTCGTGAGAGCAGGAATGACGCCGCAGATGAAGATGAGAGGTTGATATCGGCCGTTTTTCAAGGGACGAGCTTTCCCACCTATAATGGAGTTAGCCATTTGGGTCTCGACAATTCCGGTCATGGTTAGGTTGATGCCGGTGTTAGTAGCACCGACATCAACCGCTTTAGCTTTTGTGGACTTCTTTCGTGGTCTCTTTGCGAAGGAGGACGTGCACTTGGCTGACACGCGGGCAAGTCTCCTTGATGAACTCGACGGCAATATCAAGGCGCTTCCAGAGCTTCGTGCGTCCCAGCGCGGTTTGGACGACGTAGATCTTTGACTCGCTAGGTATCTTCACATTCATCAGCCACCATCCGTCACGCTCGTCATCCCCTAATTTTTCGGCTGTCTCAACCAAGAACACTTCGTATTCCGGTTGGGCTCCGTCAAGGACAGCGAGATCTCTCTTGGTCAAAGTCAACATTTCATTCCTTGCTGTCGTTCGAACAGCAAGGAGTAATGCCACGAGAGTTCTCAGTTTTCCACCTTTCGGTCCTACATTCTCATGAATAGCATAAATCATTTAACGTTTGATACGATTCATGAAACATGAGAACACGATTGTCGGATTGATTCAACTGATTTAACCTTTACGCGTGTATCAATCTGTAACATGCCCGGGGGCAGTGGTGAAAGACGAGACGTCGCTGCGTCCGTACGCCATGGAATCCCAGCGTTCGAATCGGGGGCAGCGTAACGCGCATCAAATGCTAAAGTGGTCCCGGCGTGCGTTGAACACATGGTAGCTCGACTGCCGTTAGTAACGGTGCGGGTCCGTTTAGTATTGACTTAATTACGTTGCTATGGTGGTGGGACCAACTATGTATGACCTGGAGACACTGAAGACTTTCGATTTGATCATCGACGCCCGAAGCCCGCGGGAGTTTAAGGAGGATCACGTACCGGGAGCAATCAATCTTCCTGTGGTGTTCGATGACGAATATGCTGAGGTTGGAACGACCCATCGAACCAATCCAATGCGCGCGTACCAAATCGGGGTCGCTTATTCACTCAGGAATATTGCTAGGCATTTGGAGCTTCCGTTTTTCCGAACTAGCAAGCGTGCCACGATCCTTGTCTATTGCTTTCGCGGCGGCAAGCGCAGCAAGCTGTGGACAGACGCTCTGGAGACAATTGGCTACAAGGTCCAACGACTGCCGACAGGGTGGAAGGGGTACCGGAATTGGGTAAGAGCGACCCTCGAAGATGTTCCGACCAGGTTGCGCTTCAATGTTCTTTCGGGGCCGACCGGATGCGGAAAGACGCGATTGCTTCATGCGCTGCGTCAAGCCGGGGCGCAAATACTCGATCTCGAGGCGCTAGCCTCGCACCGTGGCTCTATCATCGGCGGCATCCCTGGGCATCCTCAACCCAGTCAAAAGTATTTCGACACGCTTTTGTTGGAAGAGATAAGCCGACTCGATTCTGCCAAACCTGTTTGGATCGAAAGCGAAAGCAAGAAAATCGGCCAAGTGCAACTTCCTACTTCATTGTTCGAGGCGATGCATCATTCACGTCTATTCACGGTGCACACATCAATGGCAGAGCGCGTCTCGATGTGGCATCGAGAATATCCGCACTTCGGAAAAGATCCGGTCGCCCTGGTTGAAAAGCTGAGCTATCTCAAACCACTGGTCGGTGGTACTACGGTAACAACTTGGAAGGAGCTGGCTGAACGGGGCGATATCGACGCGCTTTTCGAGAGCATTATGGTTGACCATTACGATCCTGCGTACGCCCGATCCACCAACAAGAACTACGGCAAGTTGGGAAAGGTCACTGACATTTACCTGGATACCCTGGAATCAACTTACCTCGCCGGGGTAGCGGCGAAGCTGATCTTGGAGACCGACATGCTGCCTGCGCCGTCGCTTGGATAGCACTCGGACGCGTCTGTCCATCACTGAGAACCATAGTGGAGGCACGAGACTTAGCCAGAGCATGTGAAAGTAGCCACCAGGTAGCGTGGCAATTGTTGGAGCGAGCTGCGAGTAGGGCGTATTTCCGTCGTCGTGGTGGATCCCGTGGTATCCGTTGTTGACGAGCAGGCAATTTGATAACCAGAAATCAACGTCCCAGGAATGAACGGCGTCGCTTTGATTCTGGTAAGCAAAACCGTAGTGCTGCATATATCCGACGGTTTCAACGATAAAGGCGCTGATTAACGCGTATCCGAGCATGAATATCACCACCTGCCACGCACCCAGAACGAGCGGGGCCATTAAAAGCAGCAGCATGGCAAAGAAATGCACCACCAAACGGCGAGGGACGGTCCGACTTTTGTAGGAAGAGGGATCGAGTGATGCCTTCAG
>NZ_CAXTGZ010000635.1:0-3476 GCF_964243625.1 uncultured Caballeronia sp. | reverse complement strand
GTATCAGGCGGCATCGGGCGCGGGCGCGCAGAACATGCGCGAACTGCTGCAGCAAATGGGCGTGCTGTACGGCGCGGCCAAGGAGGATCTGGCGGATCCGTCGTCGGCCATTCTGGATATCGACAAGCGCGTGCAGGCGGCCATGTCGAGCGAACGCATGCCGGTCGATAACTTCGGCGTGCCGCTCGCCGGCTCGTTGATTCCCTGGATCGACAAAGACCTCGGCAACGGCATGTCGAAGGAAGAATGGAAGGGCGGCGCGGAAACCAACAAGATTCTCGGGCTTCCCGCTATGGGCGAACAAGGTTCGGTTCCGGTCGACGGCTTGTGCGTGCGCATCGGCGCAATGCGTTGTCACTCGCAGGCGCTGACCATCAAGCTCACGAAGGACGTGCCGCTGGATGAAGTGCACGGCATCCTGGCATCGGCGAATGACTGGGTGAAGGTCGTTCCGAACGAACGCGAAGCATCGATGCGCGATCTGTCTCCGGCCGTCGTCACGGGTTCGCTGACGGTGCCGGTCGGCCGTCTGCGCAAGCTGGCGATGGGCGGCGAATATCTCTCGGCGTTCACGGTTGGCGACCAGTTGCTGTGGGGCGCGGCCGAACCGCTGCGCCGGATGCTTCGCATCCTGCTGGACAAGTAAAGTAAACTACGCGCCACGACGCGCGGCAGTTTGACTAAAGCGTCGCGCTTGCGCGGCGCTTTTTCGTTGTGCTGCGGGTTTATCGCGGTTCCTGGTTCCTGTTTCCCGTTTTCGTTTCTGTCCACTCGCCTGGAGTTTCAATGATCGTTCGTCCGAGTCGGCCATTTCATTCGCAGCCCCGCCACTTCACTCGTGCGCGGCGCGCGGCGCTGAACGCGGCGAGTGCCGCGAGTGTGCTGCTCGGGACGTCGTTGTTCTCGAATGCCATGGCTCAGGCGAGCGCTGCGTCCGCGCCTGTCGTTGCGTCCGACGCGCCCGCGGTGACGCAATACAGCGTGAAACCCGGGCAATCGCTGAGCGATATCGCGACGCAGATCACAGGTTCGACTGACCGCGCCACGCGTGAAAAGATGTCCCGCGCGCTCTTCGATGCCAATCCGAATGCGTTCATGGGTCACGATCCGAGCCGGTTGAAGCTGGGATCGGTTTTGAACGTGCCGCAGGGTGACGGGGCGGCGAGCGCCTCGGCGGCTTCTGGGGCGTCAGCGGCTTCATCCGCTCCGGCTCCGGCTGTGCCTGCCGTCGTTGCGTCATCGCCTGCAACCGCCGCGCCGGTTGTTACGGCAAGCGCACCGGAAACTGCGGCCGTTCCAGCGGAGGCTGCGTCCTCCAGTACCACGCGCGTCCCCTCCGGCGCTGAGGTCAGCGGCGCGGTGACGGCAAGCACTGCAAGCAGTGCATCGGCTGCTTCCGAGGCTCAGCCGGCATCGGGCGCGAGCGAAATCGCAGCGGCTTCTGCGCCGGTCGCGGCGTCAGTGCCGGCCTCGGCGCCAGTTGCATCGGCTGTAACGCCGGCTTCGACGGCGAGCTCCGAGCCGACGTCCGGAAATGGGCCGATTGGCTGGATTATCGGCGTGGTCGTGGCGATCGGTCTGCTCCTCATCGCGATGAGAGCAAGCAAGCGCCGCCGCGCCGTCGCAGTGCCGGAAGTCGATCAAGTCACGCCGGAGCCGCCGGTGGTAGCGCCGGCGCCACAAGCACCGGATACCCCGGTGCACAGCATCCATTCGCATCAGGCGACTGGCGCCGCCGACCTTGAAGGCGTGGCCGTGCAACGTGGGCAAGGCGAGCTGAACGCCGTTGCGGCGAGCATGGAAAATTACGATGCCGCCCAGGCCTTCGATACCCCCACCGAAGACACGCCGCTCAGTTCAACCGAAGCCAAAGCCGCCGATAACAACGACGATGATGACGCTGCACACGTAACGCTCAGCACCGCAGTTTTGCCGCAGGAACCCGAAGTGAAACGCGCGCCGTTCATGCCGGATGCGCCGGCGGCGCTTCATCGTGATTTCACGCCGCCCCGGCCGGGTGCGGTCGAGGCAGCGCTGGCTGCCGAACGCGCTGCGACCGAGCGTGCCGTGGCGCTGGAGCAGGCGACGCGGGAAGCCGTCGAGCGGGAAGCGCAAGAGGCAGCAGCAAGCGAAGCGGCGGAACGGGAGGCCGAAGCGCGTGAGGCCGAGAAAGTGGCGGCAGAAGCACGGGAAGCGGAGGCCCGTGAAGCTGAAGCACGCGAGGCGGCTACGCGCGAAGCAGCGGCGCGTGAAGCTTCAGAACGCGAAGCCGCAGCCCGCGAAGCCGCATCACACGCAACGCCACCGGCCGATCACGCAACCACCCCGCACGACGACTCCTACGACGAAGAACCGTCCTCCCCCGCGTCGCGTCTGCCGCAGCCCAAATTCCCCCAGGAAGCGATCGAAGCCTTGAGCGCGCTCGATTTCGGCTTGCCGCCGCGTCAGGAAGCGCCCCTTGAAAGCCCCGAACCGCCACCGGCTTCCAAGAACGCGGAAGCCGAAACACAAGAAATCGCACCGGCGTCGATCACCCCGCAACCCATCGCGGACCCGGCTGTCTTCGACCAGCAGAACGAGCAGCATCGTCATCCGGATGCGTCGTCCGACTTGCCCGCGGCTTCGGCTGCCGAGCAAATCGAAACGGGAACGGCAGGCGCGGCGTCGGTGGCGGGACTCGGCGCATCGCGCTTCGGCCCGTTGAGCCTCGACTTCGACTACAACTCGCCGTCGAGCCAGACCGAGCCGCTGCCGGCGTTCACGCCGGAACAGATTGCGACCATCGCGCGCAACAAGCTCGAACTTGCCGTCGAATACATCGAACTCGGCGACTTGTCGGGAGCGCGCACGCTTTTGCAAGAAGTCATCGATTCGAACGATGCAGCCACGCGCCAGCCCGCCGCCACGTTGTTGTCCACGCTCGCGCCGCTCTCCTGACATGGCTTTGAAACGCATTGCACTTGGTATCCAGTACGACGGTTCGGCGTTCAGCGGCTGGCAGACACAATCGGACGTCGAGACCGTGCAGGATGTGCTCGAACGCGCTCTCGGCAAGTTCACGCAAACGCGCGTGCAAACCGTCGTCGCGGGAAGAACCGACACGGGCGTGCATGCGCTCGGCCAGGTCGTCCATTTCGACACCGAACTCGAACGCACCGACTTCGCCTGGGTTCGCGGCACGAACGCGTTCCTGCCGCAAAGCGTCGCGGTGCAGTGGGCGCGGCCGATGCCCGATGATTTCCACGCGCGTTTCGGCGCCTTCGAGCGCACTTACTACTACGCGCTGTACGTCCACCCCGTGCGCTCGCCGATGATCCCCGGCCGCGCCGGCTGGTGCTACGCGGCGCTCGATGCCAACGCCATGCGCGAAGCGGCGGCGCTGATCATCGGCAAGCATGATTTCACGGCGTTCCGGTCATCCGAGTGCCAGGCGAAGACGCCGGTGAAATACCTGCGTCAGATCGATATCATCGAAC
>NZ_CAXTGZ010000634.1:0-3480 GCF_964243625.1 uncultured Caballeronia sp. | reverse complement strand
TGTCGTCCTCGCTGCGCTTCATGATCACCGGCGCGGTGCTGGCTATTGCAGTCGTCGTCGATTCGCTTGCACGGCAGTCCCGCGTTTCGCATGGACGCGCCTGAAGCACGAAGGAATCACGCAATTTAGGAGAGCAGTCAATGACTGACATGATGAAGGGAAAGGTTGCCGCCATCACCGGAGCGGCATCAGGTATTGGTCTGGAATGTGCGCGCGTGCTGCTCGCCGAAGGTGCGAAGGTCGTGTTGGTCGACCGTGCTGCCGACCGGCTTGCGCAGCTCTGCGCAGAACTGGGGCCGAACGCGTTGCCCTTGCCGATGGACCTGCTGCGTCCGGCTGAGGTCTCTACGCTATTGCCGCAAATTCTCGAGCGCGCAGGCGGCCTCGATGTGTTCCATGCCAACGCGGGTGCGTATGTCGGCGGTGAAGTGGTGGACGGAGACCCCGACGAGTGGGACCGCATGCTCAACCTGAATATCAACGCGGCGTTCCGGTCGGTCCACGCGGTGCTGCCGCACATGGTTGCGCAGAAATCCGGCGACATCATTTTCACGAGCTCGATTGCGGGGATCGTTCCGGTCGTGTGGGAACCCATCTACACGGCCTCCAAATTCGCGGTGCAGGCGTTCGTGCACACCATCCGGCGACAGCTTTCCAAACACGGCATACGCGTAGGCGCAGTAGCGCCGGGTCCGGTCGTTACGGCGCTCCTCGATGACTGGCCGAAGGCCAAGATGGACGACGCGCTGGCCTCAGGCAGCCTGATGCAGCCCAGGGAAGTCGCCGACGCCGTGCTGTTCATGCTGACACGGCCGCGCAACGTGACCATCCGCGATCTTGTTATCCTTCCGAACAGCGTCGATCTTTGACGCGCGAGTGACTTGTGAAGGACGCGGGCCCTGTATGGCTCGTGTCCGCATGAACATCTGCATCGCTTCTCAGAACAGGCCGTAAGCTATGACTTCAGAAGACCCGAAATCCGGCGCAGCAGACAATGCGCGCTATGTCATTGGCGTGGATGTGGGTACGGGCAGTGCCCGCGCCGGCATCTTCGATCTTGCCGGGCGCATGGTCGCTTCTGCGAAGCACGACATCACGTTGTTCCATGCAAGCGGTTCTATCGTCGAGCAGTCGAGCAGCGAGATCTGGCAGGCCGTCTGTACCTCCGTGAGAGAGGCGCTGTCGCAGTCGGCACTATCCGCCGATGAGATCGCCGGTATCGGCTTCGACGCCACGTGCTCGCTCGTCGTACTGGGAGAAGGCGGCCGGCCGCTGCCCGTGGGGCCATCGGAGCAGGCCGAGCGCGACATCATCGTGTGGATGGATCACCGTGCCCTGGATCAGGCGGAGCGCATCAACGCCGGCGGTCACGAGGTGCTGAAGTATGTCGGCGGAAAGATCTCGCCGGAAATGGAAACGCCGAAGCTGCTGTGGCTGCTCGAGAACAGGCCGCACATCTTTGCAGCGGCGTGGCAGTTCTTCGACCTGACCGACTTCCTGACCTGGCGCGCGACCGGAGATCTGTCGCGATCCACTTGCACGGTCACTTGCAAATGGACTTATCTGGCGCACGAGCGGCGCTGGGATGAAAATTATTTTCAAGCCGTGGGTCTGGGCGTGCTGGCCGACGAAGCGTTTGCGCGCATCGGCCAGACGGTGGTCGATCCGGGAACGCCGCTGGGAAGCGGGCTGACGGACGCCGCCGCGGCGGAGCTCGGCTTGCGCACAGGAACGCCGGTCGCGACTGGCGTGATCGATGCCCATGCCGGTGGAATTGGCACGGTCGGCGCCGAAGGTGAAATCGAGTCGTGCCTGGCCTACGTCTTCGGTACGTCGTCGTGCACGATGACCACGACCCGCGAGCCGGTCTTCGTGCCCGGCGTGTGGGGCCCGTATTTCTCGGCAATGGTGCCCGAAACGTGGCTCAACGAAGGCGGCCAGTCGGTAGCCGGGGCGGCCATCGAACAATTGCTGTCGATGCACCCCGCAACGCCCGACGCACGCAAGCGCGCGGAGCAGGCAGGCCAATCCTTGCCGGTCATGCTGGCAGGTCTTGCGGTGGCGGCATCGGCCAGTTCATCCGCAACGGTGATGCTGGCGAAGGGGTTGCATATCGTTCCCGAGTTCCTGGGAAATCGTGCGCCCTTTGCCGACCCGAACGCCAGAGCGGTGATCGCGGGCCTCGGCATGGACCACGATCTGGACAGCCTGGTCGCGCTGTACATAGCAGGGATTTGCAGCATTGGATACGGTCTTCGCCAGATCATCGAAGTTCAGGCTGCGGCCGGTGCGCCGATCGAGCGAGTGACCATCAGCGGTGGCGCGGGGCGCCTTGACCTCGTCCGGCAACTGCTTGCTGACACCACCGGCAAGCCTGTGCTTGCCACGGAGGCGGACGAACCTGTTTTGCTGGGCGCCGCGATTCTGGGCGGTGTGGCTGGCGGCCAGTTCGCCAATGTGCGTTCGGCGATGAGAAGCATGTCGCAGATCAGCACGACCTATGAGCCGGCGGCGGGAGATCTCGCCGCCCTGCACGAGACCAGATTTCAGGCCTTCACGCAGTTGCAGACGGTGGCGCGGGCAATTCGATAACGCGCGGTTTGTGCCGTTTCAGCGGACATCCGCGCTGCTGATCCGATCTGCGCTGAAGAGATTCGCGGATCCACGTTCGATCAACTTGCTGGGTACGATGACCGTGCAGGCGCGCCGCGATGGATCTGCGAGCCGGAGCGCCAGCATGCGGACGGCCTCGCTCGCGAGTTGCCGAACGTCTTGACGAACCGTGGTCAGCATATAAGTGGGACGCGACGCATCGGGCACGTCGTCGAAGCCGACAATCGATATGTCTTTGGGAACACTCAGGCCGAGATCGAATCGGCATGCATCGAGCGCGCCGAGGGCAATCTGGTCGTTCGCGCAAAACACCGCGTCGATGTTTCCATTCGCCCTTTTGAAAGCGGCGGCCATCGCTGCGCTTCCCTCCTCATAAGAGAAGTCGGTATGCAGCGAAACGATCTGCCTTGCGCCCAGACGCTGCGCTTCTTCAACAAAAGCATCGATTCGCGCTCGGCTCACGGGCGCATCTTCCGGACCGCCAATGCATAGAAAGCGGCTGTGTCCCGCTTTACGCAATGCTGCGGCGATGCGCTTCGACGCGTTTGCATTGTCTGTTGCGACACTATCCACGCGCCGTGCCGTGGAATGCCTGTTGAAGAGCACGACAGGCACGTCGTGTTGCTGGAAGGCCTTGATGTTGGCGGCCGAAAGGTCGGCGCAGGAGATGAGTCCATCGAGTGGAAAATCCAGCGCACGGCCGAGCGTGTCATGAACCGCCTGGTCGCTCTCGACCGTGATAAGCAGCAACTTCGAGTTTGCCGCAGCCAACGCCTCGCCTAGTGCAAACAACACATCGGGGTTGTATCGCAGTGTGTATTTCGTGACGATGACGCCAACCGCCTCGGAGCGCCCGAGAATGAGCGA